>NZ_LOHZ01000021.1 GCF_001601575.1 Thermovenabulum gondwanense | reverse complement strand
TGTTTGACAAAGAAACCCTTAGCAGGATAGAAGCAGAACAAAAAAGATGGGAAGACACAACTTTAAAAAAGACGATTGCGAAAGCACCCGAAAGATACGAAAAATTCTATACCGGTTCAAATATAGAAGTTGAGCGTTTGTATACACCATTAGATGTACAAAACACAGATTATATAAATGATTTGGGATTTCCCGGTGAATATCCCTTTACCCGCGGTATTCAGCCTACTATGTATCGCGGTCGATTCTGGACGATGAGACAGTATGCCGGATTCGGCACAGCAGAAGAATCCAATGAAAGGTATAAATATTTACTTTCCCAGGGGCAGACGGGTTTAAGCGTAGCCTTCGACCTTCCCACTCAAATCGGATATGATTCCGACCATCCATTTGCCCAGGGAGAAGTTGGCAAAGTAGGAGTAGCCATAGACTCCTTAGAAGATATGGAAATACTTTTTAACGGAATACCCCTTGATCAGGTAAGCACATCCATGACGATTAACGCACCGGCATCAATACTACTTGCCATGTATATTGCCGTTGCGGAAAAACAGGGCGTAGGTTCCGATAAATTATCCGGCACCATTCAAAATGATATTTTAAAGGAATACATAGCAAGGGGGACGTATATATTCCCACCGGAGCCTTCGATGAGACTAATCACCAATATATTTGAATTTTGTTCAAAACACGTTCCAAAATGGAACACCATTAGTATAAGCGGATATCATATTAGGGAAGCAGGAGCAACTGCGGTACAGGAAGTGGCCTTTACTCTTGCAAACGGAATAGCTTATGTAGAAGCTGCTATAAAGGCAGGGCTTGATGTGGATGAATTTGCCCCAAGGCTTTCCTTCTTCTTCAATGCCCATAACGACCTATTAGAAGAAGTAGCAAAATTCAGAGCTGCACGGAGATTATGGGCGAAGATTATGAAGGAAAGGTTTAACGCCAAGGATCCTCGTTCAATGATGCTCAGATTCCATACCCAGACAGCGGGATCCACACTGACAGCACAGCAGCCGGATAACAACATTGTTCGAGTAACACTGCAGGCATTAGCGGCGGTATTAGGCGGAACCCAGTCACTGCATACCAATTCCAGAGACGAAGCCTTAGCCCTACCGACCGAGGATTCAGTAAGAATTGCCTTAAGAACTCAACAGATTATAGCTTATGAAAGCGGAGTAACGGAAACCATTGATCCTTTAGCCGGTTCTTATTATATAGAATACCTGACGGATACAATTGAAAAGAAGGCTATGGAGTATATCCAAAAAATCGATGAATTAGGCGGTTCACCCAAAGCAATTGAGAAAGGTTATATGCAGCAGGAGATACAGGACAGCGCTTACAGATATCAGCAGGAAATAGAATCCGGCAGGAGGATAGTAGTAGGAGTAAACAAATTCCAGATAGAAGAAGAACCTCCGAAGAACCTGTTAAAAGTAAATCCCGAAGTAGAAAGGGTTCAGAGAAGAAAATTAGAGAACTTAAGGGCAAGAAGGGACAACATAGCAGTAAAAAATGCATTGTCAATTCTTGAAGAAAAGGCAAAAACCAGCGAAAACCTGATGCCATATATTCTGGATTGCGTAAGAACTTATGCTACTTTGGGTGAAATTTGCGACACTTTAAGAAAAGTTTTTGGAGAATATAAAGCTACCGTTACATTTTAAGGAGGTGCGATGATGGAAGAGACGAGAACTATAAGAGTATTGATAGCAAAACCGGGATTGGACGGACATGACAGGGGAGCGAAAGTAATTGCAAGGGCTTTGAGGGATGCCGGTATGGAAGTAATATATACGGGTCTAAGACAGACACCCGAACAGATCGTAGAAGCGGCAATACAGGAAGATGTGGATGTAATTGGTCTTTCCATACTATCCGGAGCTCATAACGTACTTTTCCCGAGGATAATGGAACTGTTAAAAGAAAAGGGAGCTGAAGATATTCTCGTAATTGGCGGAGGAGTAATACCTCATGATGATATTCCCTATTTAAAACAGTGCGGGATAGCGGAAGTTTTCACTCCGGGCACTCCAATTTCAACAATAGTAGAATTTATTAAAAACAATGTTAAAAGATAATTTAAATAATTACCACAAGAGGTGTTTTAATGCATTTATATGAAAGGATTTTAAACAAAGACAAAAGAGCAGTAGCAAGACTTATCACACTTATTGAAAATCAAACAAAAGAGGCAAGGGAAGAACTAAAGTATATATATAAAAATACCGGGAATGCAAAAATAATAGGAATAACCGGTCCACCGGGCGCCGGTAAAAGCAGCCTTGTAAATGAACTGGTAAAAACTATTCGAAAAGAGGGGAAGACGGTGGGGGTCATTGCCGTAGACCCCACCAGCCCCTTTTCGGGTGGAGCAATTTTAGGCGACAGAATTCGGATGAATGAAATTTCCTTAGACCCCGGTGTTTATATAAGAAGCATGGGAAGTAGAGGATCTTTGGGAGGAATTGCAAAAGCAGCCTTTGATGCGGTTAAAGTACTTGATGCTTACGGGATGGACTACATAATAATAGAGACGGTGGGAGTAGGACAATCGGAAGTAGACATAGTAAAACTTGCAGATACCGTAGTGCTCGTACTTGTGCCGGGACTGGGAGACGACGTCCAAGCTATAAAGGCCGGGATTATGGAGATAGCCGATATTTTTGCCATAAATAAAGCAGATAAAGAAGGTGCTGATAGATTAATTATCGAGATTCAGATGATGCTGGATATTGGAATGAAAGAAAGCTCCTGGAGACCTCCCGTTTTAAAAACCGTGGCACTTTCAGGCATGGGTGTGCCGGAGCTTTTTGAAGAAGTAAAAAAACATTTAGAATTTCAGAAAAACAACGGTCTATTAGAAGAAAAAAGAATGTTAAGGATTAAAGAGGAGTTTTATAACCATTTAAAAGACATGGTTGCAAAAGAAATTTTAGAAAAAAAATCTCAAAAAATAAAAGAACTTTTAAAAGACATTGAACAAAAAAAATTAGATCCATATTCTGCCGTAGAAATAATAATCAGTAAAATAAACATTTTGTAACAGAAGGTAAAACAGATTTTTTAAGGAGGGATTTAAATGAAGACTTTGAAAATAGACCACATTGGTATCGCTGTAAAAGACCTGGAAGAAGCAAAAAAGATCTATACTGATTTACTGGGACTTGAAATCCATGGAGAGGAAATAGTTGTAGAACAAAAGGTAAAGGTTGTGTTTATTCCAGTAGGTGACAGCGAAGTAGAACTATTAGAATCGACCGATCCGGAAGGCCCTATTGCAAAATTCATAGAAAAGAATGGAGAAGGTATACAGCATATAGCATTCAGAGTGGATGATATAGAAAAAGCCTTAGAAGAATTAAAACAAAAGGGTGTAAGGCTAATTGATGAAAAGCCAAGATATGGAGCTGGTGGAGCTAAAATCGCTTTCATCCATCCCAAAGCTACAAAAGGTGTTTTAATAGAACTTTGTGAAAGAAAATAAATAAAGGAGGAAGTAAAACAAATATGGAAACTTTTGAACAGAAATTGGAAATTTTAAGGCAAAAAAGAAAAGAAGTAGAGCTCGGAGGCGGAGATAAAAAAATTCAAAAACAGCATGAGAGCGGAAAGCTTACGGCAAGAGAAAGAATAGAAAAACTTTTAGACAAAGGAAGTTTCGTAGAGATCGATGCTTTTGTAGAGCACCGCTGCATTGACTTTGATATGGCAGATACAAAAGCCCCCGGAGAAGGTGTAGTTACGGGATACGGCACCATTGACGGAAGGTTGGTATTTGTATTTGCTCAGGATTTCACAGTAATAGGCGGATCTCTCGGTGAAATGCATGCGGCAAAAATAGTAAAAATAATGGATATGGCAATGAAAATGGGAGCTCCTGTAATAGGATTAAATGACTCGGGAGGCGCAAGGATTCAGGAAGGTGTGGATGCTTTAAAAGGATACGGCGAAATTTTCTACAGAAACACCATAGCTTCCGGTGTAATTCCGCAGATTTCCGTCATCTTAGGCCCCTGCGCAGGAGGAGCCGTATATTCTCCCGCCCTTACCGACTTTATATTCATGGTAAACGAAATGAGCAAGATGTTCATCACCGGTCCTCAGGTAATAAAAGCGGTAACCGGAGAAGATGTAAGCCCCGAAGATTTAGGTGGAGCATTAGCCCATAACACAAAAAGCGGCGTAGCCCATTTCATGGCCAATAGCGAAGAAGAATGTTTTGAACAGATAAGAAAACTTTTATCTTATCTCCCGTCGAACAACTTAGAAGACCCACCGCTAAAAGAAAGCAATGCGGAAGGCATAAAAATACTGCCCGAGTTAAACAATGTAGTACCCGTTGACCCCAACAAACCTTACGATATGAAAGAAGTAATAAAAATAATCGTGGATGAAGGGGATTTCTTTGAAGTTCAACCCTATTACGCTCAGAATATGATAACGGGTTTTGCAAGGATAAACGGCAGGAGTGTGGGAATACTGGCTAACCAGCCAAAAGTGCTTGCAGGATGTCTTGATATAAATGCCTCCGACAAAGCGGCGAGATTCGTAAGGTTCTGCGATGCTTTTAACATCCCCATTATAACCTTTACCGATACCCCCGGATATTTACCGGGAGTAGCCCAGGAACACGGAGGGATAATAAGGCACGGAGCAAAACTATTATATGCCTACAGCGAAGCTACCGTTCCAAAGATAACCGTAATCGTAAGGAAGGCTTACGGTGGAGCATATATAGCCATGTGTTCGAGACATTTAGGTGCGGATCAAGTATTTGCATGGCCCACTGCTGAAATTGCGGTAATGGGTCCGGAAGGCGCAGCAAACATAATATTCAGAAAAGACATTGAAGAATCCTCAAACCCGGTAGAAACAAGAAAACAAAAAATAGAAGAATACAGGGATAAATTTGCCAACCCCTATCAAGCAGCAAAAAGAGGATATGTAGATGATGTAATAGAACCCGCCCATACCCGGGTAAAAATAATAAGCGCTCTTGAGATGCTCGTATCAAAACGCGAAACAAGACCCGATAAGAAACACGGCAACATGCCTGTTTAAAAATACACAACAAAAAAAGGAGGGAAAAAAATGGAAAACGTATTACTTGAATCATTAAAAGCAGCAGTTATAGGTATGGGCATAGTCATGCTATCCCTTTACTTTCTATCACTGATATTAGATGTAATGAGGTATGTATTTTACAAGCCCGAAAATACGCAAAAAAAAACAATTGATGAACCTTCACTGAAAAGTCCATTGGTGCTCCATGAAGAAGAGATAAATCCAGCTTCTCGAGAAAATTTAGAAGAAATTGCAGCGATAACTGCAGCAATAGCTGCATATTTAGGCAAACCATTAGAATCAATAAAGATAGGTGCTATTAGAAGAATATATGAAAAAACTCCCGTATGGGGAATAGCAGCAAGAACTAACCCAAAAAGAACCATATAATAATTTAACATAAATTAACATGTAAAAAACACTATTAAGAAAGGAGAAAAAAGAAATGAAAAGATTCAGAATAACGATTAATGGAAATACCTATGAGGTAGAAGTAGAAGAACTGGGTGTGGATGCTGTCCCTTCACCCACCGTTAAAGCCGAGACACCCAAAGTTGTAGAAACTCCAAAAGTAGAAGCACCGAAGGCAGAAACAAAACCGGTAAAAGAAGCAGCATCCCAGCCGGCTCCTAAAAAAGCCGTTACCGGAAAGCTTACCGTAAACGCTCCCATGCCCGGAACAATACTATCCGTAAAAGTAAAGCCCGGGACGCAGGTTAAAAAAGGTGACTGTTTGATGATACTTGAAGCAATGAAAATGGAAAATGAAATCCTTGCCCCCGAAGATGGCAAGGTAGTATCTATTGAAGTAGCGGAAGGCACTTCAGTAAATACCGGAGATCTTCTTGCGGTACTGGAATAAATTCAATATACACGGGAGAGGGTGAAACTCGTTGGAAATAATAAAACTTTTTGTGGAATTTATTAAAACGACTGGCTTTGCTAATGTTACTGTAAAAGAACTAATAATGATAGGCATTTCCTGTATCTTACTGTACCTGGCTATTGCAAAAAAATACGAACCTTTGCTTTTGGTGCCCATTAGCTTTGGAATGCTTTTAACAAATATCCCCATGGGGCATTTAATGGAACCCGGTGGATTCCTTTACTGGATATACCGGGGAGTTGAGTACGATATATTTCCACCCTTGATATTTTTAGGTGTGGGAGCTATGACGGATTTTGGTCCACTAATTGCGTATCCAAAGAGCCTTTTATTAGGAGCCGCAGCTCAATTTGGAGTTTTCATAGCGTTTCTTGGTGCTGCTTTACTGGGATTTAACTTTAAAGAAGCAGCATCTATTGGAATAATAGGTGGAGCCGATGGCCCGACAGCCATTTACCTTTCCAGCAAGTTAGCTCCTCATTTGTTAGGTGCAATAGCGGTATCGGCTTATTCCTATATGGCTCTCGTACCCATAATCCAGCCTCCAATAATGAGGTTATTGACGACAAAAAAAGAAAGAACCGTTACGATGGAACAGTTACGCCCCGTATCAAAAACGGAAAAAATAATATTCCCCATCTTGGTGACGGTTCTGGCGAGCTTTTTAGTTCCCCCCGCAACCGCATTAATAGGATGTTTGATGCTTGGAAACCTCTTCAGGGAATGCGGTGTGGTAGACAGGCTATCAAAGACAGCCCAGAATGAACTTATAAATATAGTTACCATTTTCATAGGTACAACAGTTGGAGCCACTGCTACAGCGGAAAACTTTTTAAGACTGCAAACCATTGAAATCCTAATAATGGGTTTGGTAGCTTTTGCGGGAGGAACTGCAGGAGGAGTTCTTCTCGGTAAACTGATGTATCTGACATCCGGCGGTAAGGTAAATCCACTAATAGGTTCTGCCGGAGTATCAGCAGTTCCGATGGCGGCGAGGGTAGCCCAGGTTGTAGCTCAAGAAGAAAAACCGGGCAATTTCATATTAATGCATGCCATGGGACCAAATGTAGCCGGGGTTATTGGTACTGCAATAGTTGCAGGTGTGTTGCTTTCCCTTTACGGATA
>NZ_LOHZ01000020.1 GCF_001601575.1 Thermovenabulum gondwanense | reverse complement strand
ATTAAAATAATATGGGGCGACAATTGGCTGTGCTCAAAGGTAATCAGATTAGGTTAAATTTCGAGGTATAAAATCCATCAAAATAAAATCAACCTTTGACCCTGTTATTATTAATTTAACAGAAAGTGAACTTTTTTGAAACTCAAATTCTATTTTCATAAATGGTTGTGTTTTACTAAACATGGATGGTTAAAAAATAAAATAATACCCCAATACAATATAGTTTCAAGACAATAAAATATTTTTAGTTTTTTTATTTTGTAACTTATTAACTTATTAAAAAATATTTCTAATAATTATACATACATCACAATTAAGTGTCAATATTATTTTCGTTTATATCCGTACAATTTTTTAGTAATATTTTTCTTCATTCGCAGATTTTGAATATTTAATACATAAAAATACTTAGTTAAGGTTACACCTTCGACAATGCCCTTTCTAAATCATCGATTAAATCTTCAACATTCTCAAGACCTACAGATAACCTCACCAACCCCGGTTTTATACCATAATCTTTAAATCTTTCTGCCGGGATTTCCTTGGAATAGCTGATTACCGGCGGGAAGGCAAGGCTTTCATATCCTCCCCAACTTACCCCCAGTTTTATTATTTTCAAATTGTTTATAAATCTTTTTACCCCTTCTATGTCACAGTCAATCTCAAAACTCAGTAGCCCCGAAAATCCCTTCATTTGCTTTCTTGCGAGTTCGTATTGAGGATGGGAAGGATGGCCCGGATAATATATTTTGCTAATTTTGGGGTGTTGTGCCAAAAATTCAGAAATTGCAAGAGCATTTTTCATGTGCTTTTCCATTCTTATTTCAAGAGTTCTAAGACCTCTAATCAATAACCAGGCTTCAAAGGGAGCTAATATCCCACCCAATAAAGGGTACTCATTTTCTTCAATTCTACAAATTATATCTTTATTCCCTACAATACATCCGGCGACTACATCACTGTGCCCTCCAATGTACTTGGAGGCAGAATGAACTACCATATCAATACCCATTTCCAGTGGATTTTGAAAAACCGGACTTGCCCAGGAATTGTCAATTATTGTTTTTATTCCTCGTTCCTTCGCAAAGGAGGCAATTTTTTTTATATCCTGGAGCATGAATATCAGACTGTTGGGACTTTCCAGATATATTAAAGAAGTATTTTCTCTTACCGCCTCTTTAATTTCCTCAAAATTTTCTCCGTTTACAAAGGTTGTTTCAATATTAAATTTAGTAAGATACTTTGATAAAAAGTTGTATGTAGGGCCGTAAATATTTTTTACACAGATTACATGGTCTTTAGCCTTTATAACATTTAGAATAGCCGATGAAATTGCCGCCATCCCTGAAGCAAAACATTTTGCTCTTTCTCCCTTTTCCAGGGCTGCTAATTTTTTTTCTAAAATTTCTACCGTCGGATTCATACCCCGTGTATAAATATACCTTTTATTTTTATGAGAGAAAGCCTCATCTATATCTTCATAACTTTCAAATACAAAGGTAGAGGTTTCAAAGATTGGTACGGCAGCAGCCCCTAAATACTTTTCATTTTCTTCAGCATAGTGAGAAAGTATTGTTTGCAAACCATAATTTGTGTAATCCATTATTATCTCCCTTTCATCTTTTTGTTTTGTTAATATAAATTATCTTATCATCGATAAAATATCCTATCAACAGACTTAACGTCAATTTTTAAATATAATGTATTTATTTTGAGAATTTGTCTCATATTTAATACACTTTTAGAATTACGAATCCCGGCAAAAACAGGTTTTTTAATTGGCACAATTTTTGCAAATATAATAAATTAACTAAATTAATTCAAATTTAATTATATTTCGGAGGAGGGTTACTATGTGTGCTATAGCAAAAGAAAAAATAGAAAGAGAAATGGATAAAAGAAGGTCTTCGGTAAGACCAATAAATGAAAGAATCGCAAGGTTAAGGCAGGAAAGTGTAGATTCCGAAGTGAAAATCTCTTCGGAAAGAGCGAGAATAATTACTGAATTTTACAAAAGTGAAATGGCAAAAGGTAAATCTTTTCCGGTACTCAGGGCTATGGCTTTTAAGTACCTGATGGAAAGAGTAAGCCTTCCTTTGGAAGAAGGTCAATTAATAGTTGGGCTAAGAGGAACCGGACCAAAAGAAGTCCCAACAAATCCTGAAATTTGCGTGCACAGTATGGAGGATTTGGAAATTTTAGATACAAGAGAAAATATGCCCTATCGTGTGGATCAGGAAACCAAGGAATTATATAAAAATGAAATTATCCCCTTCTGGAAGGGAAAAACGATGAGGGAAATAATATTTGAGAACCTTCCCGAAGAGTGGATTGAAGCTTATAATGCAGGATTATGGACGGAATTTATGGAGCAAAGAGCCCCCGGGCATACTGCCGGTGGTGACAGAATATTTAAAAAGGGTCTATTAGATATAAAGGAAGAAATCAGGAAAAAAATGCAGGAATTGGATTCCAGCGATCCGGAATATTACGATAAACTGGAAGAGCTGAAGGCAATGGATATTGCTGCAGATGCTCTCATAATATATGCAAAGCGTTACTCGGAAAAACTTCAAAAAATGGCGGAAGATGAAAAGGATATAAAAAGAAAAGAAGAATTAACAAAAATGGCAGAAATTTGTAGATGGGTTCCCGCCCATGCTCCAAGAACTTTCTGGGAAGCCCTTCAGCATTACTGGTTTATACACGTTGGAATTGTATATGAAACAAACCCCTGGGATTCTTTCAACCCCGGTCGTATTGACCAGCACTTATTCCCTTTTTATGAAAGGGATATAAAAGAAGGAAGGCTTACGCGAGAACAAGCAAAGGAACTTTTGGAAGCTTTCTGGATTAAAATTAATAATCAACCCGCTGTTCCAAAAGTAGGGGTAACAGCTGAAGAAAGTTTTACTTACAATGATTTTACCAAGATTAACGTGGGTGGCTTAAAAGAAGACGGTGCTGATGGAGTAAACGAAATATCCTATATGATTCTCGAAGTTTTAGATGAAATAAGGACATTGCAACCAAATACTGCGGTTTTAATTAGCAATAAAAATCCCGATCGCTTTTTGACTTCCGCACTGAAAGTAATCGCCCCAGGATTCGGTGAGCCTCCGTTTTTCAATTTTGATGGTGTTATCGTAAAAATGCTTAGACAGGGAAAAAGCCTAATAGATGCCCGTACCTGTGGAGTAAGCGGATGCGTAGAATCGGGGGCATTCGGAAAAGAAGCTTACATCTTAACCGGATATTTTAACTTCCCTAAAATACTCGAAATTACCTTAAACAACGGAATTGACCCCAGAACAGGTAAAAAACTGGGTATTGAAACGGGAGACCCGAGGAATTTTAATACCTATGAAGAGCTTTATGAAGCCTTTCTGAAACAAGTAAAGCACTTTATGGACATAAAAATGAAAGGTAACGATATAATTGAGGCCCTCTACTCTAAATATCTTCCGGTACCCTTTATGTCCTTATGGATTGATGACTGCGTTAAAAAAGCAAAGGATTATAACGGAGGTGGAGCAAGGTATAATACCCAGTATATCCAGGTAGTAGGTCTGGGAACGGTTTCTTCAGCCTTTTCTGCAATAAAATTCCATGTATTTGACAAAAAGGATATTTCAATGGATGAGCTCTTAAAAGCATTAGAAAACAACTTTGAAGGGAAATACGAGTTAATAAGACAAATACTTTTAAATAAAACGCCTTTTTACGGAAATGATGAAGATTACGCTGATGCAATCGCAAAGGATTTTGTTGACAGAATTGTTGAGATGATAGAAAGCTACCCGCCTACACCTGTTAGAAGGGCATCAAGAAGGGCATACTTTTTGCCTACCACAGTACACGTATATTTTGGATCAGTAACTGGAGCTACACCAGATGGCAGGAGAGCCGGATTCCCGGTCTCTGAAGGTATTTCCCCAATACAGGGGAGTGATAAAAAAGGTATAGCTGCTGTTTTCAGATCGGTATCAAAATGCGATTGGGATAAAACCGGAGGCGCACTGCTTAATCAAAAGTTAACTCCTGACCTTTTAGAAAACGAAGAAAATATTAAAAAGCTTGCTCAGCTAATTCGAACCTTCTTTAGAATGGGAGGTCATCACGTACAGTTTAATGTAGTTAGTGCCGAACTTCTCCGGGAAGCGCAAAAACACCCCCAGGATTTTCAGGATTTGATGGTAAGGGTAGCCGGTTACAGCGATTATTTTGTAAACCTTCCTAAGGGACTGCAGGAAGAAATAATTGCAAGAACCGAGCATAAGGAGCTGTAATTAATTAATTACTGGAGGTAAATTTATGAAAGAAGGTATAATATTTGACATAAAAAGGTATGCCATACACGACGGTCCAGGTATTAGAACTACTGTTTTTTTTAAAAAATGTCCTTTAAATTGCTGGTGGTGCCATAATCCGGAAGGAATCTCTCCTTCAAAAGAATTAATGTATTTTGAGTATAAATGCATTTTTTGTAAGACCTGCCAATTAGTTTGCCCGTTAAATGCAATTTCTATTAATGAAAGGATTCATAAAATTAACCGCGAATCCTGCAATGGATGTGGAATTTGTTCCGAATCATGTCCTACGGGTGCTTTAAGGCTTGTAGGAAGAACCGTTACTTGCAATGAATTAATTGAAGAGATTGAAAAAGACACCCTTTTGTATGATTCATCAGGAGGCGGGGTTACTTTTTCAGGAGGAGAACCTCTTTCCCAGTCAGCTTTCTTAATTGAAGTCCTGAAGGAGTGCAAAAAAAGGTACATCCATACCGCTCTTGACACCTCAGGATATGCTCCCGGCAATATTTTTGAATCAGTTATCGATTATGTGGATTTATTCCTTTTCGATATCAAACTTTTCGATGAAAAAAACCACATAAAATATACTGGAGTTTCAAATAAATTAATAAAGCAGAACCTGTCGCTACTTTTGGAAAAAGGCAGGGGAAAGGACATAATATTACGCTTTCCCGTAATTACGGGTATTACCGATACTGAAGAAAATATTGAAAGTTTAGCTTCCTTTATAGCTTCACTAAAAGGAATTAATGAAATAGATCTATTGCCCTTTCACGACATCTGTGAGAAATATCAAAGATTGGGGAAAGAATACAAAATGCCCACCAACCAGGCTCCTCCGGAAGAAAAAATAAAATATATCAAAAATAAATTCGAAAAAATAGGGCTATTCGTCAAAATCGGAGGATAAAAAAAAATTCCTTAAAGGTTAACACCTTTAAGGAATTTTTTATAATTTTATCTTCTTCCATTCACCCTTTTTAAATAAGGCATACATAAGCAGAGCTTCAAAAAAATACTGAACCACCGTTGATATCCATACATACTCCAGGCCTTTTTTAAATACAAATATAACCAAAAAAATCAATGGGAGCCTGATCAACCATGTACTTATTAAAACTACGCTGAAAGGCCCCTGAGTATTACCAGCCCCTTTTAATGCCCCCGATAGGGTCATGGAAATCGCAATGGTGGTTTGTTCAAAAGCTGCAATTTTTATACATACTGTGGAGAGACTCTCCACCTGGGGAATATCGGTAAAAAAATTGATAATTTTATCGGGAATCAGGAAAAAAGCTATACCCACCATACTCATCAAAATTGCTGCCAGTTTTGTCGCTTCAATGCTCCCTTTTTCCGCCCTTTTTTCATCCTTTGCCCCCAAACTCTGCCCAACTACAGTAGAAGCAGCCACTGAAAAGGCGTAACCGGGCATAAAGGAGATTGATTCAGCACTGACGGAGACCTGGTGTGCCGCATAAGATAACGTTCCTAAACGATTCAGCCATTGGGTAGAAATTAGCCTACTTACATTAAAGGAAATTTCTTCTAAAGATGCGGGAATACTTAAAATAACTAACTTTTTTATGATTTCGATGTCCAATTTCTTAATATATTTTAATTTCATTTTCAGGTTTCCCTTTCCGTAAAACAAATAAAAAGCGGTTATTAAAAAACATAAAACCTGAGCCACGGCAGTAGCAACAGCAGCTCCCTTAACCTCCCATCTCGGGAATCCAAAATTACCAAATATTAAAAGATAATCCCCCGCTATATTAACAATATTGGCAATAGCTACCGAATACATCGGAATAATGGTATTCCCGGCTCCTCGCAGGGCAGAATTTAGCACCATAGCAGCAATATAAAAAGCTGCTCCTGCTGAAGCTATTTTAAGGTATACTGTACCCAATTCTACTACCTTAATATCCCTGGTAAAAAGTAATATCAAATTTTGAGCAAAGGTAAAATTAATTAAAAACACTGCAAACCCTAATAATGCGGAAATTATGAAGGATTGCCCGGTTATAAAATTTGCTTTTTCAATCTCTTTGCTTCCAATAAATCGGGACACCATTGCTGTCGTTCCAACTCCAAGTGCACCGAAAATAAAAGCACTGCTGTAAGCCAAATGGCTCCCAAGCCCTACAGCGCTTAAGGCTTCTGCGCTTAAATGACCTACCATAGCGGTATCCACTACCCATATTACGGTTCCGGAAAGCATCTCTAAAATGGTAGGCCAGGCAAGTCTTAATATTTCTTTTCGAAGCAATTTAATTTCGTTTCTTTTTGCCGTTGTTTGCATAAAAATTCCTCCAAATAATTTTGCGTTATTTTCTACAATGACAGGTATATTTATTATACAACAAAAAAGCAGGGTCAAAAACCCTGCTTATTGATTTTGAGTTGTGGTTTGCTCCTGAGGTTGTTCGGAGGTAGACTCGGACGAACCGCCGTTGTTCCCTTGATTTTGATCGGTGGTTCCATTTTGCGTAGTTTGATTTTGTTGATCATTGGTTTGTTCTCCCTGACCGGTTGTAGCCTGGTTGCTTGAAGTGTCGGAAGCATTGCTTGTGCTATTCGTATTTTCGTTATTGTTTTGATTACCGGCCTGTTGTTCGTTAGAACCTTCTACTTGAACATCCCCATTCTTATCCTGATAAACCTTTAATCCAAAAATATCCCTCAATACTCTTATAGGAACATACGTCCTGTTGTTTATTGAAAGCGCCGGTACGTCAATCGTTATCTTATTTTCCTTGCCGGGCTCTGTTACAATGATTTCCATGGAACCCAATACTATTGCTACCGTTTTATCTCCTTTAAGAATGTAAACCACCTTATTTTGTTCATCCCATTTGACTTCTGCGTTTAAGACGTTCTTAATCACATTTATTGGTATAAGTATCCTTCCATCCTTTATTACCGGTGGGGCATCAAATTTCCCTTCTTTGCCGTTAAGTTTTACTTTGTTCTTGAATTCCTGCACCTTTTTAGGGTTCATTGAGATGTTAGCCTTTGTTTTCTCCCTTTTCTCTAACTGCTCTTTAATAAGATTTTTTAACCTTTCCTGCACCCTGGGATCCTTTAAAAATTCCTTTACTTTTTCTTCAATAACCCTGTCAATCTTTTCCATGATGTTTTTTTCTTTAACGCTTTGCATTACTTTTTCTTTAGCCTGTAACCCCTTGCCGGGCACCATACCATTAGGTTTTGCAAAAGCAACCGTTGATAAAACCATCACCAGTATTAGAGTTAAAGATATAATCTTGAAGAACCCTTTCATAAGCCCATCTCCTCCTTTTGTAGTTTTTTTTGCCCCTCTTTCTAATAATATTTATTCGGAGTATAATATAATAAAATTGGGGTAATTTTACAAAAAAATTTTTTATCGTAACATTGCTTTAAAAGTAATAAAAAACTTATAAAATATAAACAGAACTTAGTGTCGGGAGGAATATAAATGTTTTTTTTCGGGATTTTTGGAATCCAGGATAAAGAAAAAACTATTAAAGAATTTGAAAGCACCATTTGCCCGCGCTGCGGAAGGCTAACCCGGGCAGAGCTCATAGAGGTTTATACTTATTTTCACTTCTTTTTTATTCCTTTATTTCAATGGAACCACAGGTATTACGTAACCTTAAGATGCTGCAGGGCTTTTTACGAGGTTCCTAAGGATTATATTAACGAGCTTAAACAAACTTCAATAATTGATTTTTCCAGATTAAAAGATTTATCCTATTTTAATCCAAATACCTGTCCTCGTTGCGGTAATATCGTCAACCCCAATTTTAATTATTGTCCCTTCTGCGGTGAAAGACTAAACTAAGTCCTTCATTGTGTAATATCCGGGAGTATTACCTACGACAAACTTTACAGCTTTCAGTGCTCCCCTGGCCAAAACCTTCCTTGATGTTACGGTATGGGCAAGTTCTATGGTTTCGTCTTCCCCGGCGATTAAAACCCTATGTTCACCCACTAAATTACCCGCCCGGATGGAGTGAATCCCTATTTCATTCTTATCCCTTTTTCTCCTTTTTTCTACTCTGGAAAAAACATACTCGCAGTCCTTTTTTAATTCTTTTATGGCATCGGCGATCATTAACGCCGTTCCGCTGGGTGCATCAATTTTTTGATTGTGATGTCTCTCTATTATCTCTATGTCGTAATCATCAAGAACCTCTACTGCCTTTTTAACAAGATTTACCAGTAAGAACACCCCGAGGGACATGTTGGAAGAAATGAATACGGGTACTAATTTAGAGGTTTCTTTTAACATTTCATAATGTTTTTCTTCCAGTCCTGTAGTTCCTATTACTAAAGAAATCCCATATTCTTTTGCATACCTGCAAAGATTTTCTATAGATGTAGGATGTGAAAAATCAAGTATTACATTTGCTTTCACAGTAATTTTAAAAATATCATCAAATATTGGAAATTCACCGCCTTCCGTGTTTTTGTCTACCCCCGCTACTATTTTGAAGTCATTGCTCTCCTTTATGATTTCACGAAGGGTTCTTCCCATCTTCCCGTTTGCCCCGCTCAAAATAATATTAATCACTAACATTCCCCCTTTTTTAATATTAGGATTTATATAAATAATTATATTTTTTAGTATTACATATTATAAACAAAATCCCTGCAGCCGTCTACCGCAGGGACGTTATATTTCATGGTTTTTTCATTTAAAATCCTTATTTAATCATATAATAAAAAGTTTCCAATTCTTCATTATCAGCTCGAGGAAGTTTTACCTGCAACTCATGAATTACCTCATCATCCACCTTAATAAATTTATCTCCCAGCATCCTTGAACAAATATTAATGCTTGCAAGGGAATTTTTATGGTGTTTTATAAAGTCGATTATCTCCTCAATGGTTTTTTCTCTATCGTGCATAAATGTAAACACCTCCACTATTATTTTTAATAATATTTATTTTTTTATGCCCTATCTTAACGAAACATCTCCGCTCAATATTCTCTCCACACTACCATCGTTTTTTCTAATCAACAATGCTCCTAACTCATCTATATCAAAAGCTATCCCTTCAATCTCTTTTGTTTTTCCTATTATTTTTACATTACGCCCAATAGTACAATTTAAAGCCTTCCATTCCTTCAGCACATCTTGAAATTCTCCTTTTTCCAGCTTTGAATAAAAATATTCAAATTCCTTTAAAAAATCTATTAATACTTTTTTCCTGTCAACGGGTTCTTTTTTTATTAAATACAAAGATGTGGCAATGCTTTCCAATTCAACGGAAAATTTTTTGGTGTTTACATTTATGCCTACACCGACTATAACATGATTTATCCTATCTATTTCCGCGCTGATTTCGGTTAAAATTCCTGCTAATTTTTTTCCCTCATATAAAATATCATTCGGCCATTTTATGGCACAGTTTATTCCATGTTTCCTTGTGGCTTTTGCACAGGCCACTGCAGCCACCAGGGTGATTTTGGGGGCCTCTTCGGGAGATAAATTAGGCCTTAAAATCATAGATAACCAAATACCTTCATTTTTTGGAGATTCCCATTTTCGGCCGATTCTTCCCTTACCCATAGTTTGTTTTTCAGATAAAATCAAAGTGCCATGGGGTTCCCCGTTTACTGCCAAAATCTTTGCTTTTTCATTTGTGGATCCTATGGACTCATAATAGTAAATTTTATTGCCTAAGAATTTTAGTTCTTCATCCTTCCATATTTCTTCAGGATACAATATATCGGGTGAATTTTTTAAACAATACCCCAGCCTTGGAACCGAATCAATTTCATATCCAAGCTTTTTGAATCCATTTATATGTTTCCATATAGCCGTCCTGGTCACATTCAATTTTTCGCTCAGTTCTTCTCCGGATACGTATTTCCCCCTGTTTTTCAAAAGATATAAAAGTACCTCGTTTTTATTTTTTTTATCCTGGGCCTTAATTAAAATCTCTTCTTCCATTTTCATCACCTTACTTTTAAAATAAAACGCTACTACCAATATTCTATATTTAAGGCTTTCAAAATTAAAGACAAAAATTAAAACGGCTGCAAAGATTATATCGGCAGCCGTTTTCCCTTCCTTTTAACCTATAACAAGATCACCTTTTACGGGAACACCCTGAAGAGTATCTTTAACAGGGCATCTTTCCTCAATGAGATGGTAAAGTTTTTTTATATTTTCTTCCGGTGAATCGGATATGATATGCATTTTATACCTTATTTCAGAAAAACCCTTCCTCACATTGGGATTTTTACCTAAAAATCCATCGGGATCAAGATCGCCTTCCAATTCTACCGAGAATCCCTTTAATTCCACTCCGCATTTTGGTGCAAAAGCACTGGCTACAATTCCCATACATCCTCCCAATGAGCACAGGAGCAATTCCACCGGGTTCATAGCGGTATTGGTTCCTCCCAGCTCTTTTGGCTCATCTACAGTTACTTTAAATCCCCTTGCTTCACCTTCAACTACCATTCCATTCTTCCAGTTAGCTTTAGCTGAAAAAGTTACAGTGGGCATTTTTTTACCTCCCTTTTATTATTCAATTTATTTTTATTTATTGCACTCTTTTTTATTGTTAATTGAACTTACTTTTATTATACAAAAAAACATAAACCGCATTATTGCGGTCATACAATAATTAATTTTCATTAATATATTCTATAAAGTCTTCATTAATATCCATAACCGTGATATCTATATCCTCCACATTTTTTAATATTTCCTTAAAAACTTTTGCTGCTTCTTTTTTAGAAACTCCGCCAACTCCGGTAGCGAGAGCCGGAATTACCATTGATTTTACTTTCATTTCTCGAGCTTTTGTAATAAGATTATTTAAGCATTTCCTTACAATCTCAATGTTCGATTTTTCAGCGGGATACTTCATGGTTACAGCGTGGAATATATATTTTGCATTTAATGCCCCCGCTGTGGTCACATAAACATCTCCCGGTTGAGGATCTAATTTTTTGCAAACTTCAATAGCTTCTTCCTCTATTACCTTCCCACCCGCTTTTTTTATTGCGAAGGCTACTCCACCACCCATAGGACCCATGCCGTTTGCTGCATTGACTATCACATCAGCTGAAACTTTTGTTATATCACCAATAACAGCTTTCATTTCCATCCCTTCTTTTTACATCCCGCAGGAGGATCCTACTTTTTCCATCGAGAGTTCTTCGTATTTTTTTCTCCAGTAATCCAATCTCCTTCTCATTTCTTTTACCAGTCGCTTATCCTCTTCAGTACAAAAACCCGATACAACCTTTTCTTCTGCATGCTTTACTGCTTCTTCGTAAGTTTCCAATGCTTTCTTTAATAAACCTTCTGCGAAAATAGCTCTTTCTCTTTCATGGGGCCAGGGAGATTTTTTTGCGTCTCTTATGAGGACCTTCAGTAAATCAAAAAATCTTTCTCCTTCTGTGTAAAGGTTTATTGAAAATTCCAGGTCTTTTAACATATACATCCCTCCCGGGTGCTTTTATAATATTAATTCCACAAAAATATGAAAATTCCTCCTAAAATTAAAATTAAATTTGTCGAAAAAGCTCAAGAGAGATTAAATTATAGTTCCAATTGCAGAAATAGCTATTATGAAAATCCAGACCGAAAAATCTAAGGGAACTGTATGAAAGATACCCTGTAAATTCGGAACATAAATAGTTAACAAAAACACACCAAAGGAAATTATTACCGAAAATAACAAGTAAATATTGGTTAATATTGATTTAATGGTGATCCCTTTTTCATCGTTTCTGCACTCAAAAGCAAATATCAGCTGGGATACTATCAAAGTAGAATAAGCTAAGGTCCTGGAATAAATAAGATCCCCGGAAGATAGGTACATTCCAAAGATATAAGAAATTATCGTGCATATACCTATCTTGACACCTCTTACAAAAATTTTTTTCCCAAGCCCACCGGCAAAAATATCCTCTTTTTTTCTTCTGGGAAGTTTTTTCATCACATCTTCAACGGGCGGATCAATACCCAGTGCCATTGCCGGAAGTCCATCGGTTACTAAGTTCATCAAAAGAATCTGGGTTGGAAATAAGGGAAGAGGTAAACCGAGTATTATTGAAAAAATCATCGTTAAAACTTCCCCCGTATTACATGAAAGCAAATACCTGATAAATTTTTTAATATTTTCGTAAATAATTCTTCCTTCTTCGACAGCATTAACAATGCTTCTAAAATTATCATCCGTTAATACCATTGCCGAAGCTTCTTTTGTAACATCCGTTCCGCTAAGCCCCATAGAAATTCCAATATCCGCTTCTTTTATTGCAGGCGCATCGTTCACCCCATCACCCGTCATTGCCACGACGTGACCCCTCTTTTTTAGAAGTCTGACTATTCTTAGTTTATGTTGCGGTGAAACCCGGGCATATATAGCTATGTCCTCAATTATCTCTTCAAGGTCTTTATCCGTTATTTTATCCAGCTCCTCTCCTGTTATTATTCGCCCTCCTTTATCTAAAAGGCCTACTTCCTTTGCAATAGCCCAGGCCGTAGATTTATGATCTCCTGTTATCATTACAGGTTTAATTCCTGCAGTAAAACATTTTTCTATGGCTTCCTTTACTTCTCTCCGGGGAGGATCTATCATACCCATTAAACCTGAAAATATTAAATCCCTTTCCAAGTCACCTTTTTTTGCCTCATTTAAGCTTACATGTTTATAGGCAAAAGCCAGAACCCTCAGCGCTTCCCTCCCCATTTCTTCGCTTACTTTCATGATTCTTTCTTTATCTTCAAAAGTTAAAGGAATAACCTTTCCTCCCACCTCCATATATTTACAAAGGCTAACTACCACTTCGGGAGCGCCTTTTGTAAAAAGTAGAAGCTCTCCTTTTCTTGTTTTTACCATAACCGACATTCTTTTTCGGTCCGAATTAAAAGGAATTTCCTTTACTCTCACATATTTTTCGTCGATTTCTTCTTTGCCCACCCCACCTTTTAATCCTGCAATGATTAATGCAGCTTCGGTTGAATCACCATAAATAGTCAGTTCTTTTTTCCTGTAATCCATCAAGTTTAAAAGAAAATTAGATGTTTCTTTTTCTTTCAGGTAAGCGTTGTTGCATGAAACCGCTATTTCAAATAATCTTCTCAGTTCTTCGCCATTATTTAAAACACTTCCATCTTTTCTTACTATTTCTCCTTCCAATCGGTAGCCGGTCCCCGTTACAATATACATATCATTATTTGCATATATTTTCCTTACGGTCATTTTATTTTCTGTAAGTGTCCCGGTTTTATCGCTGCAAATTACTGTAGCACATCCTAAGGTTTCTACAGCAGGAAGCCTTCGGATTAACGCATTTTTTTTGGCCATCCTTTGAACACCCATGGCTAAGACTATCGTCACTATAGCCGGCAAACCTTCCGGGATTGCAGCTACCGCAAGGCTAACACCAAATAAAAACATATTTGCCATGCTCTCTCCGCGCAGAATACCTACCAATGAAACAAATACGCAAATTAATGAACATATTACTATCAACTTTTCGCCCAGTATTTCAAGTTTCTTTTGCAGAGGCGTTTTTTTATCTTCAATACTTTGAATTATATGGGCAATCCTACCCATTTCCGTGTTCATGCCCGTTTCCGTAATAAGTATCTTTGCCCTGCCCGATATTACCAAGGTTCCCATAAAAACCATATCTTTTCTGTGAATTTTTAGTCCTTTATTATTTGCATTTAAGTCAAAAGCTCTTTTTTCTACCGGAAAGGATTCCCCTGTAAGCAGCGATTCATCTACTAAAAAACTTTCACATTCCAATATTTTCCCATCCGCAGGTACCCGATCTCCCGATTCCAGTAAAACCACATCACCGGGCACCACATCCCGGGCGGGAATAATCCTAATTTCACCGTCTCTTAATACCCTGGTGGTGGGTGCTGTCAGTTCTTTTAATTTATCTAAGGATTTTTCCGCTCTATATTCCTGGATAAAACCCATTATACCGTTAATTAGAATAATTATTAAAATAGCCAGGGAATCGGTTATTTCCCCCAAAATATAAGATACGAACAGAGACCCGAAGAGCATATAAGAAATAAGATTATTGTACTGATTTAAAAAAATAGTCACCGGATTTACCTTTTTTTTCTCTATAATTTCATTTTTTCCAAATAATCTTTTTTTAACCATTACTTCCCTATTAGTAAGACCTTTTTTTATATCTACCGAATATGAATTTTGCATTGTACATACCTCCCATATATTGCTACATTAAAACTTTATTCCTTAAAAGGTAGTATTATGTCTTTTCAAGTATAAAATTTGCATAAAAAAATGGCCCCTTTTCAGGAGCCAGATAAGTTTTTTTATTTGTAGATAGGGGTACCTTCGTTTTTGATATATTCTTTAAATTCGCTTAATAATTTTTTAGTAATAGGACCGGGTTTACCATCCCCTATAGGTCTTCCGTCCAATTTAACAACGGGAATCACTTCTGCTGCGGTACCGGTGAGGAAACATTCATCGGCAGAAAAGATTTCGAACCTCGTAAATACTTTTTCTTCTACACTGATTCCCTGTTTTTTTGCCAGTTCCATAATGACATTTCGTGTTATTCCTACCAGAATTCCAGCGTAAGGTGGAGGAGTAATAAGTTTTCCATCTTTAATTATAAAGATATTATCTCCCGTACACTCTGCTACATAATCTTCTGTGTTCAAAATCAGGGCCTCCAAGGCACCATACATATTTGCCTCGATCTTTGCCAGGATGTTGTTCAGATAGTTCAGTGATTTTATCTGAGGATTTACTCCCTCCGCAGGATTTCTTCTAACCGCCGCAGTTATTATCTCCAAACCTTCTTCATACATTTTTTCAGGATAAAGGGTTATTTTATCAGCAATACAAATTATTGTTGGCTCTTTACATTTTCTGGGGTCAAGTCCTAAGTCTCCTTCCCCTCTCGAAACAACAAGTCTGATATAAGCATCTTTTAAGTTATTTCTCCTTAATGTCTCTAAGACTACTTCTATCATTTCCTCCTTGGACAAAGGAATATTTAACATTAAAGCATTGGCACCATGGTATAGTCTGTCTATATGCTCTTTTAATTTAAACACCCTGCCATTATAAGCTCTTATACCTTCAAAAACTCCGTCCCCGTACAAAAAGCCGTGATCAAAAACCGAGATTTTGGCATCTTCTTTATTATAAAATTTCCCATTGATATAAACCTGTACGCTCATATTCATCCCCCTAAAAGATATGTTTGTGCCCTTTTTATACCCCGAGCATATTGTAAATGGGCTCACCTGCAGGAACCATAGGCATAACATTTTCTTCTTTGTCAATCATAGCTTCTATAACGGTAGGTCTACCCGAATCTATTGCTTCTAATATAGCTTTTTCTACTTCGTCTTTTTCTTTTATCCTTATTGCATTGCACCCACAACCCAGAGCAATTTTTACATAATCGGGTTCTTCGGAAAGAATTGAATGGGAATACCGCTTATTGTAAAAAAGTTCCTGCCACTGCCTTACCATTCCCAAGCTCCCGTTGTTAAATATTACAACTACAATAGGAATATTATACCGGGCAGCTGTAATCAGTTCATGGCAGTTCATCTCAAAACTTCCGTCACCGGCGATATTAAATACTATTTTGTCAGGTCTTCCTATTTTTGCTCCAACAGCAGCCGGTAAACCAAATCCCATGGTTCCAAGTCCGCCGGAAGTTATTAAGCTACGGGGTTCCCTGAATTTATAATATTGAGCCGCCCACATTTGATGTTGACCTACTTCCGTAGCAATCAGGGCATCTCCCTTTGTAATTTCCCATATTTTTTCAATAATATACTGAGGTTTTAACCCCTCGTTCTTATAATTAAGTGGATATTTACTTTTTAAGACCTCTATTTCCTGAAGCCAATCCTTCAGATATCTTTTGCTTACCCTGTTTAACAATTTTTTCATAACTTCCTTTAAATCACCTTTAATGGGTAGGTCTGCGCTTTTATTCTTGCCCAGTTCTGCTTGATCTATATCTATATGAATGATTTTTGCATTTTTTGCGAATTCACTGCCTTTCCCAATTACCCTGTCATCAAATCTCGCACCCAGAGCTATTAGTAGATCGCATTTTGAAACAGCGTAATTTGCATAAGCGGTACCATGCATCCCGAGCATTCCCAGGAAGTGTGGATGTTCATGGGGAAAAGACCCCAATCCCATCAGGGTAACTGCTACCGGAGCGGATATTTTCTCCGACAGCTCCAATACTTCCTTCCAGGCCCGAGAGGAAACCACTCCTCCCCCGGCGTAAATTACTGGTCTTTTGGATTCCTCCATCAAGCGCACGGCTTTATCGATTTTTTCTTCGATATCCGACGTAGTTTGATACTTTTTCTGAAAAGAACTGATGAAACCGTTAATTTCTCTGTCCACACATCCCGGATCCACTTCGGATGACATCACATCTTTAGGGAGATCCACGACTACGGGACCAGGCCTTCCTGTTGAAGCTATTATAAAAGCCTCCTTGACCTTTTTAACTATTTTTTCTTTTTCTCTGATAATAAAGCTGTGCTTCGTAATAGGGAGTGTAACGCCCGTTATATCCACTTCCTGAAAGGAATCCCTGCCCAGAAGGGGTAAAGCTACCTGGCCGGTAAATGCCACCACCGGTACAGAATCCATATACGCAGTAGCAATACCCGTCACGAGGTTTGTAGCTCCCGGTCCGGACGTGCTCAGGGCTACGCCTACCTTCCCCGTTGCCCTTGCATAGCCATCGGCGGCGTGGGCAGCCCCTTGTTCATGAACCGTCCTGATATGTTTAATTTTTTTATTTCTGTAAAGTGCATCGTATATGGGAAGGGCAGACCCTCCAGGAAAACCAAAAATTACTTGAACGCCCAGTTCTTCCAGTGTAGAAAGTAACAAATCCGCTCCCGTCATTATTTCACCTCAAATCATTTTTTGAGCCAGGGCATCATATTCCTTAAAACTTCACCTACTTTTTCTATGGGATGTTCTGCTTCTTTTTCCAGTATTGTTTTATAAAAAGGTCTTCCTGTTTTATTTTCCAAAATCCATTTTTTCGCAAATTCGCCGTTTTGTATTTCGTTTAATACCTTTTTCATCTCCTTTCTTACTTCCTCATTTATTATCCTTTTACCAACGGTAATATCGCCGTACTTAGCCGTGTCGCTTACGGAGTAACGCATCCATTTTATTCCGCCTTCGTAGATTAAATCAACGATCAATTTCATTTCATTTAAACATTCAAAATAAGCTATCTCCGGCTGATATCCTGCTTCCACAAGGGTTTCAAATCCAGCCTTAATAAGTTCCGTCAAACCTCCACATAGGACACACTGCTCACCAAAAAGATCGGTTTCGGTCTCTTCTGCAAAAGTTGTCTCAATAACCCCCGCTCTTGTTGCTCCTATTCCCTTGGCGTAAGCTAAGGCTATTTCCTTAGCCTTATTTGTATAGTTATTGTGTACTGCTATTAATGCGGGAACACCATTACCCTGTTGATACATCCTTCTTACAATATGGCCGGGCCCTTTTGGTGCGACCATAAATACATCAACATTTTTGGGTGGTTCTATTTGATAAAAACGTATATTAAACCCATGGGCAAAAGCTAAAGCCTTTCCCTCGGTCAAATGTGGCTTTATGTATTTTTCGTAAATTTCCGGCTGAGTATGATCAGGAGTAAGAATCATAATAACATCCGCTTTTTTTGCTGCATTTTCAACGGTATCCACCTGTAAGCCATCCTCTTTTGCTTTTTCCCAGGATTTGCTCCCCTCATATAATCCAACTACTACCTGTATTCCGCTATCCTTTAGATTCAAAGCGTGGGCATGCCCCTGACTTCCATAACCTATTACCGCTACTGTTTTTTCCTGGAGTAATTTCAAATCCGCGTCATTGTCGTAATATACTTTTGCCATAAAAATCCCCCTTTAATTTTTTTTTCAAAAAATAAACTCCCCTCGTCCCGAGAAAGATCTTCCCAGGGACGAGGGGAGTTTTTTCCCCGTGGTACCACCCTGATTTACCTCAAAAGGCCTCATTTATTTAACGCAGCAGGCGTCTGGTACTACTCACATTCGCACCAGCTGCTCCGGAGTGATAGAAAAACTTTGACCCGTACCGGCTTTCACCTTACCCGGCTCTCTTTGACGGTATCAACTGTCTTCTTCTCCTTCACAGCATTTTAAAATATTAAATTTTTAATTAAATAACCTGAAATTTTATAAAAATACCAGCGATTTTATCGCTGGATATTCTTATAGTTTAAGAAGTATTTTACATCCTCATAAAAGATATGTCAAGGGGGTGTTATAAAAAAATTTTGTTAATTTATTTTACATCCACCCTTCCTCTAAAAATAAGCCCCCTCTGGCTATCTACGGTGATCTCTTCTCCGGTTCTTATCCTTTCCGTTGCCCCTTCAGCTCCAACAACCACAGGAATACCAAACTCGAGGCCCAGTATTGCCGCATGTGAAGTAAGTCCACCTTCTTGTGTAATAACGGCGCTTGCCCTTTTTATTATCGGAGTATAATCCGCATCGGTAGCATCTACAACAAGAATAGCTCCGTCCGGCATTTCCATAGCTTTTTTTAACGTATCCGCCACAAAAGCAATACCGGTAACAAATTTATTTCCTATACCCGTCCCTTTTAAAATTACCTCGCCCACAATATGCACCCTTATCAAATTTGTTGTACCTGTTACATTTACCGGCACACCGGCGGTAATAACCACCAGGTCTCCTTTTTTAATTATACCAGAACTCAATGCACCAGATATAGCCTCTCTGAACATTTCATCGGTAGAAATGACCTCGTTTATTTTTATTGGATAAACACCCCATACGATTTGAAGAGTTTTCAAAACTTTTTCTTTTGGTGTAACTGCTATAATCGGAGCTTGTGGCCTGAATTTAGCCACCATTCTTGCAGTGTAACCCGATTTTGTGGACGTAATTATTGCAGCAGCACAGAGGTCTCTCGCTATGGTGTATGTAGCATGGCTGATAGCATCCGTTACCGTCTTTATTATGCGCTGCCTTCCGGATGTCACCTCATCAACTTTTATTGTTTCTTCAACTTTTTCAGCTATTTTCGCCATCATTCGGGCAGCTTCTACCGGAAAATCTCCCGCTGCTGTTTCTCCGGAAAGCATAATTGCATCCGTACCATCTAAAATAGCATTTGCCACATCGGTGGTTTCCGCTCTGGTAGGCCTGGGATTTCTTATCATAGAGTCAAGCATTTGAGTCGCGGTAATGACAGGTCTTCCTGCTTTATTGCACTTTTCGATGATCTTCTTTTGAACTATTGGCACTTCTTCTACCGGTATTTCAACACCCAAGTCACCCCTTGCAACCATTATAGCATCGGCCACTTTTATGATCTCATCAATATTGTTTACTCCTTCCTGGTTTTCAATTTTTGCAATTATTTGTATATCCTGTCCACCATTTTCCTCCAATATCTTTCTTATTGCGATCACATCCTGAGCCTTTCTGACAAAGGATGCCGCAATAAAATCCACTCCCATTTTAATGCCGAAAATAATGTCTTCCTTATCTTTCTCTGTTACGGAAGGCAGGGGCACGATTTTTCCGGGAAGATTGACACCTTTTTTGCTGCCCAGTTCTCCCTCATTATTAACCGTACAGATAATTTCCTCCCCTTTTATTTCATCCACTAAAAGTTCTATCAAGCCATCGGCTATTAGCACTCTGTCTCCTTTTTTTAAAATTTCACTTATTTGTTTTAAGTCCACGTATACTCCCGTTTCGTCCCCTTCACAGGGATATGTTTTTAAAGAAAACTTCTGTCCTTTTTTCAGGTAAACCTTGCCGTTTTTAAAAGTTCCAATTCTTATTTCGGGCCCTTTAGTATCAAGCATTACCGCCACATTTGCCTTTAATTCTTTTTCTACTTCCCTTATGGCGATTATTCTTTTTTCATGCTCCTCATGGGTACCGTGAGAAAAGTTAAGCCTTGCTACATTCATACCGGCCAAAATTAATTCCCTTAATACATCCTTTCTTTCACTGGATGGTCCAATGGTACAGATTATTTTAGTTTTTCTCATTGCCTTCCTCCCCTTTAAATCGAAAGAATATTTGCAAGCTCGTATAATTCCATGTTAAAGGTTTTTTTCTTTTCCTTTATTTTTTCTAAATCGGTAATGACTATTTCCCCCCTGGAATAACCTACCATCTTTGCAGTTTCACCTTTAATTAATAGTTCTACAGCCTTGGCTCCCATTCGGCTTGCCATAATCCTGTCAAAAGCCGTTGGTGTTCCTCCCCTTTGCACGTGTCCCAGGACAATAATCCTTGTTTCAAGACCGGTAATTTCATGTATCTTTTTCCCCACATCAAAGCTATGCCCTGCACCTTCGGCTAAAATAATGATGCTGTGGAGTTTACCTCTTTTATACCCGTTCATTATCTTCTTGCAGACTTCATTTATATCATAGGGAATTTCCGGTACCAAAATATTCTCCGCTCCACTTGCTACTCCTGCGTAAAGGGCAATGTTACCCGATTCCCTTCCCATCACTTCTACAATAAAGGTTCTTTCATGGGAAGTAGCCGTATCCCTAATTTTGTTTACTGCTTCCACAACGGTGTTTACTGCCGTATCAAAACCAATTGTGTACTCCGTATAGGGAATATCGTTGTCTATTGTTCCCGGCACTCCAATTGCAGCAATCCCTCTTTTAGAAAGCTCATAAGCTCCCCTGAAGGAACCATCCCCACCGATTACGACCAGCCCTTCGATGCCGTAATCTTTAAGATTTTTAATAGCTTTAGCAATTCCTTCTTCGGTTTTAAATTCTTCCGATCGAGCTGTCCTTAAAATGGTACCCCCCCGGTGAATAATATCACCCACAGAACCGAGGTCCATTTTGACAAAATCCGCGTTTATCAGTCCCTGATAACCTTTTTTTATACCGTAAACTTCTACTCCGTTAAATATAGAATGCCTTACCACCGCCCTTATCGCTGCATTCATTCCGGGAGCATCCCCACCGCTTGTAAGCACACCAATTCTTTTCATTACTTTCTCCCCTCTAAATTATAAATTTTTCTCCAAAATTATTTTATGAGCTTCTTCAGCTTCAGCTTCAGGTACAAGAATTTCTATATAACATCCCTTTTTTTTACTTTTTAAAGCTTCTTTGGTTTTAACAAGAAAACCTTCATTTTTCAATATCTCCGCTACTTTATCAGCAGTCTCCTTGCTGGTAGTCATATAAACAACCGTCCACATTTTTAAACCTCCTCTTTTAAATTATTTAGAAAGAGGCATCCCTGAACTCCTTTAATGTTAATTAACTCTTGCAAGGTTTTTTCACTTTCATCTATGAAAAATTCCTTACCCGTTATTATCGCTTTTTTTAATTCATTAATATAAATTGTAACAGGACAATTGCCTGGATGCAAAAGGAAAAAATCTTTAAAAGAATTTATCAGTTTTTCATCTCCCTTATCAATATTTACTATTATTGCGCCGGGTTTTTTTAAGTTAACTGCATTCAACGGTTCAATTTCTTCCGCTATTATCTTTGGAGCTTCTTCTTCCTTTAAATTGACGCGGCCCTTAATAAGTACTTTATTATCCTGAACTAAAAGCTCCCTGTATTTTTCCCATACCAACGGAAATACTATTATTTCCATTGTACCGGTTAGATCTTCAAGATTTAAAAATGCCATCATTCTATTTTCTTTAGTAGATTTAAGTTTTATTCCCGAAATTATTCCACCTACGGTTACGTTAACTCCGTCACTCAAATTATAGTTTTCTAAAATTTCTTTTGCTCTTAAATTGGTGTTTTTTAAAAGAAAATTCTCATATTCTTTGAGAGGGTGCCCGCTGAGGTAAAGACCCAGTACTTCTTTTTCCATTGCAAGAAGCTGGTTTTTATCATATTCGGGTATATCGGGAAGTTCATCCTTTTCATAATCTTCATTTTGCTCTTCCAGCAACTCTAAAAAGGAGACCTGATTTTTATCTACATTCCGTCCGTTTTTCCTTTTTTGTATGTTTTCCAGCACATCCTCGTAAACCGACAATAATTGCGACCTTTTTGCACCAAAAGAATCCATAGCTCCGGCCATTATTAAGCTTTCGATCAATCTTTTATTTAACTCGCCCGAAGATAGTTTTTCGCAAAAATCCGCCAGCGATTTGAATTTACCCTTTTCTTTTCTCATATGAATTATGCTTTTTACAGCATTCTCACCAACATTTTTAACGGCCGAAAGCCCAAAACGAATTTTCCCATTAACTACCGTAAAGCTTTCATAGCTTTCATTTACATCAGGAGGCAGTACATCGATCCCCATTCGCCTGCACTCTAAAATATACTGAGCAACCTTGTCCAAGTTATGCATTACACTGCTTAACAGAGCTGCCATGTATTCCACAGGAAAGTGTGCTTTTAAATAAGCAGTCTGATAGGCAATAAGGGCATAAGCGGCCGCATGGGATTTATTAAATCCGTAACCCGCAAAATATGAAATATCATCGAAAATTTTTTCCGCTACTTCCCTTTCTATTCCATTTTTAAGGCATCCTTCAATGAATGCATTTCTCTGGGCTTGCATAACATCCTGCTGCTTTTTGCCCATAGCTTTTCTCAAAATATCCGCCTGGGCAAGGGTAAAACCCGCCAGTTCTTGAGCTATCTTCATTGCCTGTTCCTGATAGAGTATAATACCGTAGGTTTCTTCCAGAATGGGTTTTAATTTGGGGTGCAGGTATTTCACCTGTTGTTTGCCGTTTTTATTTTTTATAAATTCCTGGGCAGCTCCGCTTCCCAGCGGCCCCGGTCTGTATAAACCGATTACAGCAATTATGTCTTCAAAACGTTCCGGTTTCAACTCTTTTAATAAGGTTCTCATACCTTCGCTTTCTAATTGAAATACACCAAGGGTTTCCCCATTGCTCAAAAGTTCATATACCTTTTTATCATCCAAAGGAAGGGTCTTAAGGTCAATCTCCACTTCTTTTGACTTTTTTATTAAATCTAAGGCATCTCTTATCACCGTTAAAGTTCTTAAGCCCAAAAAATCCATCTTTAAAAGGCCGATCTCTTCTAAATTGCTCATGGTATATTGAGTAGATACGGTGTCTCCCACTTTGTGCAAAGGAACAAGGTCCGTTAATGGCAATGCTGAAATTACTATTCCCGCCGCATGAGTGGAAGCATGCCTGGGAAAGCCTTCTATAGATTTGGCTATATTTAAAAGTTTTTTTATTCTGTCATCCGATTGATATCTAATATTTAGTTCCGGATTCAATTCCAAAGCTTTTTCTACAGTCATCCCCAATTCCATGGGTATCATCTTTGCTATTGCATCAACTTCACCGTAAGGATAACCCAGTACCCTTCCTACATCCCTTACTGCTGCCCTGGCTGCCATTGTCCCAAAAGTACCTATCTGGGCTACCCTATCTTCCCCGTACTTATTTATTACATATTTGATTACCTCTTCTCTTCTCTCAAAACAAAAATCTACATCAATATCCGGCATTGTAACCCTCTCGGGATTTAAAAACCTCTCAAACAGTAAATTATATTTTAACGGATCTATATCGGTAATCCCCAAACAATAAGCTACTAAACTTCCTGCTGCAGAACCCCGTCCGGGCCCTACCATTATTTGATTTCTTCTGGCATAATTTACGTAATCCCACACTATTAAAAAATATGCAGAATAACCCATCTTTTTTATAACTTCAAGTTCATACTTCAAACGCTCTTTTATAGCAGGACTTATCCTTTTATATCGCTTTAATAAACCATCCTGGCAGAGCTTTTCCAGATAGGAATCATGGGTATAACCTTCCGGAACTTTAAAATCCGGTAGATAAATTTTATTAAACTCAATTTCCACATTGCACATTTCCGATATTCTAATAGTATTTTCCAGGGCCTCGGGAACCTGGAAAAACAACCGCCTCATTTCGGTTTCAGTCTTCAGGTAAAATTCATCCGTAGGAAATTTTAACCTGTCCTCATCCTTAATGGTTTTACCGGTTTGTATACATAAAAGAGCATCGTGAATTTCATAATCTTCCTTAGATATATAATGTACGTCATTGGTAGCCACCAGAGGAATGCCTGTTTCTTTGCTAATGTTATACAGTGCCTGATTTACTTTTTTCTGTTCCAGAATTTTGTGATCCTGAAGCTCTAAATAGAAATTCCCGTTCCCAAAAATATCTAAATATTCCAATGCTATTTTTTTTGCCTCATCGTAATCTCCGTCAAGAATTTTAGAAGGTATTTCTCCCGCAAGACATGCACTCAAACCGATAAGCCCCTTAGAATATTTTTTCAATAATTCCTTATCTATCCTGGGTTTATAGTAAAACCCATCAATAAAGGCTATGGAGGTAAGTTTAACCAAATTTTTATAACCCTCATTATCCTTTGCTAATAAAACTAAATGATACTGTTCGTCATCTTTGCCCGGTTCTTTATCATTCAATCGGCGTTTTGCAAGGTATACTTCGCATCCTATAATTGGCTTTAAACCTTCCTTTTTCATAGCCTTGTAAAAATCTATTACTCCGTACATTACTCCGTGGTCTGTAATGGCTGCCGCCATCATTTCTCTTTTTTTAAGTTCTTCAACCAGCTTTTCTATACTGCAGGCTCCATCCAGAAGGCTATAATTGGTATGCAGGTGAAGGTGTACAAATCCCAGAATCATCACCTACCTTATAAGTACTTTTACGGACATTACTCCCTTTGCTATCATTCCGTTCTGATTTTCGACATTTATTTCAACTTTTCCTGCTTTTCTACCAATTTCCATTATCTCTGCTTTAATAATAATATCTTCTTTTAGCTGAACAGGCTTGGAGAAATACACAGTAAAAGTATCGGGAATGGTTTCCAGCCTTTTTACTATTCTAAATGCTTCGAGTCCCGCATTGGCCATTGCAGTCATTAAGGAACCAAAACTCGTCACACCGTATTGATTTAGCATTGCGGGCGTTGTAAATCCTTTCAAAATCACACCTTCGCTAAACTTCTTATAGAAAAAGAGTTTAATATCATTTCATCTATTGTCTCACCAATTTGAGGCTGCATGCTCAAACTTTTCAGTACCTTCATGGTATCCTGTCGAGAAATTACGCCGACCAATTTTTTGTTTTCCACTACCGGAATCAGCTCAATACCTTCCCATACCATCAAATGGACAGCGTATGCAATCGGTGTATCGGGCGATACACATATGGGATTCTTTGTCATCAGGTCCTTTATAGGAACGTCATCAGGGTAACCTATGACATCATTGGTAGTAGCAATTCCAACCAGCTCTCCTTCATCGTTTACAACCGGAAATTTGCTGTGCCTTGTTGCCCTGAGCAACCTCCTCCAGTCCCCTACCTTCGAATTAATATCGAGAAAATATGGGTTACTTACCATTACATCTTTTGTTAAAATTACTTCCTTTTGTTTTAACTTTGTAGAAATTGCCCTATTAATAAGCATAGCTACCGTAAAGGTATCATAGGAAGAAGTAATTATGGGTCTTTCCACTTTATTTGCAAGTTCAATTACTTCAGCATCAGGGTAAAATCCTCCTGTTACCAGAACCGCTGCTTTTCTATTCAGAGCAAGGAGCTGGGCTTCTTTTCTGTTCCCTACTATAAGTAAGTCACAGGGTTCTATATACCTGGCTATGTCTTCGACTTCCATTGCACCTATCAAGAATTTTTTTAACGGTTTTTCCAATCCGGAAAAACCCCCTAAAACTGAACCTTCTACAATATTTACAACTTCCTGAAAGGTAAGTTCCTCTATCCCTTTTTTATTCTCTTTTTCAATTCTAATTGTGCCGATTCGAGGAAGTGTTGTCACAAGTCCTTCCAATTGAGCATCTTTAATAGCTCTGTATGCGGTTCCTTCGCTTACATTCAACTCCTTTGCTAATTTTCTTACCGATATCCTGTTCCCTATTTTCAAATTTTTTATATATTCGATTATCTTTTCGTGTTTAGTCATAACCTTCCCTCTCAATATTAATAAAAGCTACCATAAAGGTAGCTTTTACTCTTCTCCAAATTTAGAATCGATAAGTGCAACGAGTGCTTCGACTGCTTCTTTTTCATCTTCTCCCGATGCGGAAATCTCTATTTTTGTCCCCTGACTTACCGCAAGAGACATTACTCCCATTATACTTTTTGCGTTTACTTTCTTGCCTTCTTTTTCGATAAAAATTTCTGATTTAAACTTACTGGCTGTTTGTACGAACAAAGCAGCCGGCCTTGCATGTAATCCGGTTTTGTTTTTCACTTCTACAGCAATTTTATACATTTATGTTTCCCCCTTCAAATTGTTTAAATTTATCCGCTATCTGCTTTAATCTTTTTAGCCTATGGCTTACCCCCGATTTACTTAATGGTGGGTCCATAATTTGACCCAGTTCCTTTAAACTGAGTTCCGGAAATTTCAATCTCATTTCGGCTATTTCCTGTAAAACCGGAGAAAGTTTGGACAAAATACCTTTCTCCTTTAAAAAAATAATAAACTCTATCTGATTAAAAGACGCATCAATGGTTTTGTTTAAATTGGCTGTTTCGCAATTGACCAACCTGTTTACATTATTTCTCATATCCTTTAATACTCTTTCATTTTCAAATTTTAAGAGGGACTCATTAGCTCCCATCAATCCCAGTAAATCTTTTATATTATCACCGTTTTTTAAATAAACCACATACCTTTCCTTTCGCCTTGTTATTTTTGAAGAAATATTAAACTCCTCCATAAGCTTAGATAAATCATGGGCGATTTTAATGTTGTTTGTGATAAATTCTAAATGATGCGCCCGCTTAGGGTCACTTATCGACCCGCCACCCAAAAAAGCCCCTCTTAAATAAGCTTTTTTGCAGCATCTTTTTTTGAATATTTTAAATTTAATTCCTTCCTCTAAGGTGATCTTGCCGTTTTTCACACTTATTATGCCAATTTTTGATAAAAATTCTTCCATCTTTTTTCCCCGAGAAAAAGCTTTCACCAGATAAAGATTTTTGTTTCTCAATTTTTCTTTTTCGACGGTAATTTCAAACTCTACGGTTTCATATTTTTTCATTAACTGGATAAACCTGCGGGCAACAGCGGCATTTTCAGTATGAACGGTTATAACTATGGAATCTCCTTTAGGAGACATACCAGCGCTCATTCTGATCAAAGCGGATAATTCAGCCAGACCGCAACAATCCTTATCGGTGATTTTTGAAATTTCTTCTTTTAATTCCGATGAAAAAGACAATTTTTTTCACCCTAACTTTTTTTATTCTACATAAAATTATTCCGTTTGTAAATAAGCAGACTAAGAAAATAACTTCATAATTTCCTTAGCTAATTTTTCTGAATCATGCCTTATTACATCATTTATTGAGAGCACTTCTGTTTTTATTATTTTATAGCCCATTTCTAATATTCGCTCTTCATCTACGACTACAGGCACCGACCCTTCTTCTTTGTACTTTTGTAATAATCTTTCGGGTATTTTTTCCACATTAACGAGCACATACTCTATAATCTTTTCTCCCGCATGCTCAACTATCGCTTTAACATGGTCAAAGGCAGTATAATTGTCAGTTTCTCCCGGCTGAGTCATAATGTTAACCACAAAGATTTTTTTTGCGGAAGAACTTTCGATGGCCTCCCTGATACCGCGAATCAAAAGGTTGGGTATTATACTTGTATAAAGACTTCCCGGACCCAATATAATTGCATCCGCTTTTTCAATGGCTTCCAGGGCTTCATTTAAAGGTTTTGCATCTTCCGGAATCAACTTGACTTTATTAATTTTTCTTTTTATTCTTGGTATTAACGACTCCCCAATGGCTACACTTCCATCATCGTATTCAGCCATCAATACTATATCCTCAAGAGTAGATGGCATTACCTGTCCGCTTACTGCAAGAACCTTACTCGACTCCTTTATGGCAAGTTCAAAGTCTCCCAAAACTTCTGTCATGGCTGCTAAAAAAAGATTGCCAAAACTATGCCCCTTTAAAAAACCACTATCAAATCTATATTGAAAAAGCTTTTCCATTAAAGGCTCGGTATTCGCAAGAGCCAGAAGGCAATTTCTGATATCCCCTGGAGGAGGCATCTTCAATTCATCCCTTAAACGTCCGGAACTACCTCCATCATCAGCAACGGTGACAATGGCGGTTATATCCTTTGTATAGTATTTTATTCCCCTTAGCAAAGAAGGCAATCCGGTACCTCCACCGATCGCTACTACTTTTAACACCGGATATTACCCCCTTGTTTCTTTTTCATCTCTGTGTTCTATATTTATATAATAACCCCTTTCTTTTAACAACCTCGCCAGCTCATTGGCTACAGCTATTGACCTGTGTCTTCCTCCGGTACATCCTATAGCCACCACTAATTGAGATTTGCCTTCTTTAATATAGTAAGGAATTAAAAACTCTATCAAGTCCTGAACTTTCTTAAGAAATACCTTCGTCTCCTCAAAATTAAAAATATAATTTTTTACTTTTTCGTCACTACCCGAAAGGGGCCTCAGGTCATCATCATAAAATGGATTTGGTAAAAATCTTACATCAAAGACTAAATCTGCATCAAGAGGAAGTCCTTGTTTAAATCCAAAGGAAACGATATTTATCAATAACCCTGTATCGCTTTTATCCCTCTGCAAAAATCTTTTTTCTATTTCTTCTTTAAGCTGGGCAGGAGTCTTGAAGGAAGTGTCAATAATAAAATCCGATTTTGCCTTTAAAAGCGCTAATTTCCTTCTTTCTAAATTAATCCCTTCAACTATTCTTTTATCCGGTGCGAGCGGATGTTTTCGCCTGCTCTCTTTATACCTTTTAATCAAAACCTCATCGGAGGCATCTAAAAAAATAATTTTATAGGCATAACCCATATCTTCTAAAGATTTTAGGCTATCAAAAAGGTTATCGAAAAAATCCCCTCCCCGGATATCGATTACAAGAGCAACTTTTTCGAGCTTTTTTCTGCTCTGGCTGCATAACTCCGCAAACTTGGGTATAAGCTGGGGAGGTAAATTGTCAATACAAAAAAAGCCGTTATCTTCAAATACCCTCAAAGCAAGGGTTCTTCCCGCCCCCGAAAGTCCGGTAATTATTACAAAATTAAAATCTTTTTCCACAAATCCCCCTCCAAACCTAAAGCTATAGAGCATTAATAATATCTGTTTTTGTCAATCCTGCTTCTTTCGCAAGTTTTATTGCCCTTGAAAGCTCTCCCACCCTTTCGGGCTCATGGGCATCGCTGCCCAGTGCAAACTTAACTCCCTGTCTTTTTGCTATCCTTATATACTCAACCGTCGTATGGTCATGCCCCGCATTAATCTCCAAAGCGGTGCCTTTTTCCGCCGCCTTTTTGGCAAGAATTCCTGTATCGATTGGCATATGAAGCCCGGGATGAGTTATTATGTCTATTTTATATCTCTCCATAGCATTAATTAAAGCCTGAGTATTTTGTTTCATTACTTTTTGAAGGTAAGTATTTATTGTTTTTACTAAATAATTCTCTATTAAAATATGATAAGTATCTTTAATACTCTTACCCCAGATTTGCGGATGAAGCCCTACCATTACATAATCCATTTGTTCTAAAATTTCTTCCGGAATATCCAGGTCCCCTTCTAAGCTAATGACATTCGCTTCACATCCAAAAAGTATATCGATTTCTTTAAATTCTTTTTTAAGTTGTTCAATTTCCTTCTTTATCCTTTCAAAATCTTTAAGATTGGTGCCAACTCCTATATTGTTGGGTCCGTGTTCGGATATTCCTACTGCCTTCAACCCCTTTTTTAAAGCCGAATATACATTTTCTTTAACGGTCCCCTTGCCGTGGCTATATTTGGTATGGGTGTGAAAATCTGCAAACAATTTCATCGACTTACCCTCCTTGTAATAGTATAATATATTGTAGGATTAAAATCTATTTTTATTATTTCAAATATTAATATCTTATTTGTGTGTAAACTTCAGGAGGGGTAAAAATTGATAGATACGCTGCTATTTGATCTGGATGGCACCCTTCTTCCCTTAGATACCGATGAATTTATAAATTCCTACTTAAAATTAATCGCAACGAAGATGAGTAAATTTTTCGACCCTCAACAATTCATCGCACACTTGCTTGATTCCACCATGGCCATGGTGAATAATCTGGATTCCTCAAAAACCAATAAAGAAGTTTTCTGGGAAGCTTTTTTCAGCAAAGATATAAACATCGAAAAAGAAATACTACAGTTTGAATTTGATGAATTCTACGATAAAGATTTTCCATCTCTTAAAAAAGTTTTGAAACCCCATCCCTTTTCCAGTAAAATTCTTAAAACTGCATTCTTGATGAATTATGATGTCGTAATTGCAACAAATCCCATTTTCCCATTAAATGCAATAAGACAGAGGTTGAGATGGATAAATGCTGAAAACTTTCCTTACAGGCTTATAACTTCTTACGAGATCATGCATTTTACAAAACCTCATATTCAATATTATGAAGAGATTTTATCCATAATAAAGAAATCTCCAGAAAATTGTCTGATGATTGGAAATGATGTAGAAGAAGACCTTATTGTGAGAAAGCTGGGAGTAAAAACTTTTCTATTAAAGGATTATATGATAAATAGAAACAACAAAAAGATAATTTCCGATTATTCCGGTTCTTTCAATGACCTTTTAAATCTGATATTAACTTTAAGGAAAAGGGGGACCGGTGTTGAACGTCTATGATAAAGCTCATGAACTTGCCAGAGCGCTTTTAGAAAGCGAGGAATATATAGAATTTAAAAAAGCAAAAGAAGAGCTTGAAAAAGATAAAAAGGCTTTAGAGATGCTTAAGGACCTAAGGGCAAAAGAGATAGAGGTGCAGACCCTCGCTTTGTCGGGTAAAACCTTTGCCGAAGAAGAACAAAAGTTAAATAACCTGTATGAAATAATCAAATACCATTCGGGTATAAAAAGATATTTAGAAGCTGAAAATAAATTAATGGTATTGATCTTTGATATCCAAAAGATAATATTCAACTCATTGGACGTACAACTTGGCGAGTAACGGAGGAATATAATGGCTAAGGTAATTTTAAAAGGTAAAAAGAACGAAAGAATAGAAAAGGGCCATCCTTGGGTTTACAGTACCGAAATATTAAACATCAAGGGAAATTATAAGCCCGGGGACATAGTAGAAGTGTACTTAGAAAACGGTAAATTTTTAGGAAAGGGTTATATCAACCCTAAATCCCAGATTACCGTTAGATTTCTCACAAAAAATAAGGACGAAGATATTGATAGGGAATTTTTTAAAAATAGAATAATAAAGGCATTAAATTACAGAAAACAATTAAATTACGGCGAAAGTTACAGATTAATTTATGCCGAAGCCGATTTTCTTCCTGCACTTATTGTGGATAAATTTAATAATACTCTCGTGATTCAAACTCTATCCCTTGGAATGGAAAAATACAAAAATATTATCGTTGATATTCTCGTAGAACTTCTTAGCCCAAAATGTATATATGAACGAAATGACGCTCCTGTAAGGGAACTCGAAGGGCTTGAACTAAAAAAAGGTGTATTATACGGAGAGTTACCAGAGAAAATCATAATTGAAGAAAACGATATTCAGTATTATGTGGATGTAGTAGAAGGACAAAAGACAGGCTTTTTCTTTGACCAAAGGGAAAATCGAAAAGCAATAGAGCCTTTTGTAAAAGGAAGAGAAATCTTAGAATGTTTCTGTTATACGGGCTCCTTTGCGCTTAACGCTGCAAAATACGGTGCCAATAACATTCTGGCCTATGATTATTCCGATGACGCAATTTCCTTAGCAAGAGAAAACGCAAAATTAAACGGAATGCAGGATATTATAAAATTTGAAGTAGGCAATGCCTTTGATATTTTAAGGAAATTCTACAATGATAAAAAGAAGTTCGATGTTGTTATCCTCGATCCCCCTGCATTTGTCAAGAACAAAAAAGCATTGGAGGGTGCCCTTCGAGGTTATAAAGAAATTAACTTGAGGGGAATGAAGCTTTTAAAACCGGGAGGTTTTTTAATTACCTCTTCCTGTTCCCATCACGTCAATGATGAGCTTTTTTTTAATATTCTCATGTCTGCCGCATACGATGCAAAGGTTACCGTGAGAATAATCGAAAAAAGATCTCAAGCAAAGGATCATCCGGTACTGGCAGCGTCTGAAGAGACAAGCTACTTAAAATTTTACATTTTGGAGATATATTAAAAAAGGGGGGATTTCCCCCTTAATTCTTTAGCTTAATTGTTGGTTTTGCTGCTGGAGTTGTTGCTGGGCCTGTTGCTGGGCTTGCTGCTGAGCCTTCTGCTGATTCTGAAGGGCCTGATTAAACTGCTGGTTTAATTGAGAAAGCTGTTTGTTAAATTGATCTAAGAGCTGATTCATCTGATAAAATATCTGATTGGCCTCTATGCTCTGCTGAGCCTGAGTTAATGCATTTATTGCCTGTTGTATTGCTTGGCTTACCTGATTATCCGTAAGCTGCTGCTGGGATTGGGCCTGAGCTTTCAATTGATTCAAAAGCTGCTGAAACTGATTGGAAGCTACTCCTTGCTGGGCTGTTGCCTGATACGTGGTCTGATAAGGAGTTGCTATTTCCTGCGAGGTTTCAGCCTCCTTTTTTTTGTCTTCCAAATAATCGGCCAAGCTTTTCTTTTGAGTCATTCGCTACATCCCCCTTCATTTAATAACTTCCTTTATTAATTTACCCTGATTCCCTATTCAATATATTATTTAATTGCTGTAAATACTGTATTTAAGAAGGGGGTTAACCTCGTTATTGAATATTATCCAAAGTGTTGGTAATTTCATTTAACACTTTGTTTTCGGCAATATTCTGTCTAATTTTATTTAACGTATCTATCGCAGTCTGAATGGATTGATTTACCGCCAAAACGGGATTTGGAGAAACCATGGAAAATTCAGAGGAATTAACCTGCTCCAATCCAGTTTTTACTTTATTTTCCATTTCTCTGTAAGTAAGCATTTGTTTATTCAGGTTTTCCACAATGTTTTGAACAGAATTTGAAAAATCCCTGTTCAGGTTTTCCAATTGTTTTTCTATTTCACTGAGCTCGTTTATAATATCCATTCTCCTTTTGGATACCTGTTCCTGCTGTAGCTTTTGGTTTGATCCTGCAAGAAGCTTGGCAAGGGTTCCGTTATTTTGAGAGATTTCTAATTCTAATTGTTTCAAATTATTTTCCGTGTTAGAGATGGCACGTCTTAATTTGTCATGCAAATCTTTTAAAACACCGGTAAACTGGTTATAATTATCCTGCAAAAGGTTAATACAACTGGTAAAATTTCCATTCGCTGTTATCAAATCCCTGGATAAATCGCGATAATCGTACAACATATTCACCTCCTGTAATAATAGTGTAGCCCGTACCGCTCAGTTTACTTCATCCTTATTTTGTAAATTATTTTTCACCCAAAATTTTTACCTCCGGTTCCAACCAGATCTGGAATTTTTCGTAAACTTTTTTCTGCACGTACTCTATTAGCCTTTCCACATCACAGGCTGTGGCATTACCTAAATTCACAATAAAGCCCGCATGAAGCTCGGAAACCGCAGCATCCCCGATTCTCGTTCCCTTTAAACCCGCTTTTTCAATTAATGTTCCGGCAAAATGACCTTTGGGCCTTTTAAACGTGCTCCCCGCACTCGGTAAATTAAGAGGCTGCTTTTCCTTTCTTCTCGCCGAATATTCTTCCATTTTTGACTTGATTTCATCGTAATTTCCTTTTTCCAATTTAATTAAAGCTTCCAGAATAATAAGGTTTTTTTCCTGGAAAACGCTCCATCGGTAGTCAAATTCTAATTCCTCTTTAATCAAATCCCTGATATTCCCTTCAAAGTCCATTACCGTTACCTTTTCTATTATTTTTGAAAATTCCCCGTCATAAGCACCTGCATTCATAGCTATCGCACCGCCCAGGGTCCCGGGAATACCCGAAGCGAACTCCAATCCTTTTAGGTGATTTTCAAGGGCGGTTTTGGAAAGTACGGTCACCAGCGTCCCGCTTTTTGCTTTTATGAAATTATCCTTTACTTCTATATCGTTGAAATTTTGTGAAATTTTTAAAACAATACCTCTAATTCCCTTATCCCTTATTAAAAGATTTGATCCATTGCCAATTACGTACAAAGGAATATCATGCTTTCTGCAAAATATTACCACATTTCGGATTTCCGAAACCTCAGTCGGCAATAGGAGTATATCCGCGGGACCGCCTATTCGAAAGGAGGTGTGCAATTTCATCGGTTCATTTAGCCTAATTTTATCTTCAGGTATTATTTTTTTTATTTCATTAACAACTGTTGATATCTGCATAAAACCTTTCCTTTCAAATACATTTTCTTTATTTTACATCGCTATTATACACCTTCCGGACCTCTTTTAAAATATTTGAAATAAGACTTATTAAATCCCTTTCCCTCAATTCCCATGTATTACAAAAAATATATAATTCTTCTAAATAAATAATGACAATTACCGGCTCACAAAATACAGAAGATATAAAGGGATAATGGTAGTTAGTTAATAAAAATTTAATCTCACAAATCACCAATAATTGTCCATTATAATTTTTTTTCATTAAAATAATATAATCTTTTTTTTGTCGAATGTCCAATTAATTAAAACCTCCTGTAAAAAATATTAATCCTTGGAAGGTATAAAGTCTTTCTTTGTCGAATATTGTATCCTGTGTAAAAATTTTTCAGGTGGTGAATATATTGTTAAAAAATAAATCACCGATACTTATTTTCTCCATTATCAGTTTTATTATTATATCAAGCACCAATTTTTCAAAAGCACAAGTTAATGAGAGTATCGACATTGGAGGTTACACTATTGTTCAAACGGATGGTCAAAATATAATTTCGTCTTTCACTATCCCTGAAGGGACAATTATATCCAAATATGGTTTTTTAATCATATCCAATAATGTCACTAAATCTTCTTTTGAAAGTCAGTACTATCCGATACCTGCTAATTCTTTTTTTATAAACTCTTCAGGGAAATTCCCCGAAATCTTATCTACAGTAGATGGAAAGTTTTTAAGCGGTCAATTTATACTTTACGACAGTAGTGGAAATAAATTAGATGAATCCATATATACATCCATTTCCAAAATCTTTTTAAGAATTGACCCTTTATCTCAGGGTTCAACAGCTGGTGCATGGGAAGTAAAAGACTACACTAATAAATTACAATTATGGAACTCAATTCAAAAAAAGTATTCAGGTAAAGTAGTGCTCAGTCACATCGTTTTACCATATTTCCCTAATATTTACAAAAAATTCTCTTTTGTTGCTCTGTACTTTGACAAAAACAACCCCCCGAGCATCTTAAATATTTCATCGGAAGGAGAAATAACAAAGGGAAGCACGTTCAATATAAGGGTATCAGCCCACGATGAGGACGTTAATGATTTTATCAATGCAGAATTAAAATATAAATATATGGATTCAGAAGAGGAATTTACTAATTCCCTTGTGATGGACGGAGAGGATTTTTTTATTTCCTTTTATCCTGAAAAAAGCATGCTTTGGAGAGTAATAATCAGTGATGGCAAGGAGGAGGTTTCATCCGGAGAAAATATTTTAATAGTTAAAGAAAATGAAAATCCACAAGATCCTGAGGAGGAAAATAATTCATTAGAAGAAACCCCGAATAATGAAAATACCGAAACTAATTCGGAAAATCTATCAAACACTGACGAAGGTAATTTTGGCGAAAATAATACTGCAAATAACGATCCGGCTAACCAAACTAAGGATGATAATTCAAATATAAATAACAATAATAATAGTGACAATAATAATATCAATAATAATATCAATAATAATATCAATAATAATATCGATAATAATATTCCCGTTAATTCTTCTATAAATATTACCTACATTGAAAAACCCAGAAATTGCAATAAATACGTCATGGATTCTTTTAACCCTACTCCTGATGAAATTGCCTATATAAAAAAGGTTTTGGACCAATTCTCTTATGATGTAGAAGGTAAAAAAGTGTTAAATCATTACAGATTTTTCTTTAATCACTTTTGGGATAATTTTTTTAAATGATCGCTCACTCTGAAGTTACAATCCCTGAAATATTTTTTCCCATATCCTGAAGGGCTTTTTCGGGGGTTTTTTTACCTTTCAGGCATAAAAGCAGCTCTGTATTTATAATATTTTCAATTTCCTGCCAGTTTCGTACCTTTGGCAAAAATTCTGCAGAGGTCAATAATTCTTTGCTTTTTTTATAAAATTGATTTTCCGAAACCGCTTTCTCCTGTACACTTTTAATCGCAGGTAATACACCGTATTTTAATAAATTTTCCTGTTCCTTCTCCGATGTTATAAATTTTAAAAACTCTCCACATAATTTCTTTTTTCTTTCATCATTTTGTTTTAAAATTGCATACCCGGAAGCTACGGCAAAAGAATGAGCCTGACTTTCCCCACCCGGATAGGGTAGCAACTCAAAATCAAATCCGGAACCCTCATTTTTTTTCTTTTCAAGAAGTGGTATTGCCCAGCTGCTCATAAAGATCATGGCTACCTTTTTTTTCTCGATAAAATTTCCCCATAGCCGGTTTTCATTCCTGTCTCCAGCTTCTGGAGGAAAGATTACATTTTTTTGAAAGGCTTCACTTAATTTCTTCAATGCCGATAATCCTTCCTTAGAATTTAATACGAAATTTCCCTCATTATCAAAGAATCTTGCTCCGTCCATCGTCAATAGTCCCCAAAAACCATAGTTGCCGGGCTTTAATACGTAATCAAATCCATAGTAATCAACTTTTTTATCCCTGTTTTTATCCCATGTTAGCTTAATTGCCGTATCCATAAATTTTTGGAAAGTCCAGTCACCTTTAGGTGGGAAAGATAATTTCCTTTCTTCAAAAAGATCTTTATTTATAAACATCCCGTAGGTAGCCAAAAACCATGGAAAACCGTAAAGTCGCCCGTTTACTTTAAGCGCTTCTAAAGCCCTCTCGTCGTACTTTCCCAGTTCTTCTTTTGTGAAGAATTCGTCTACTGGCTCTACATAACCACTGAGTATTAAATCATAATCACCCGCTACAGGAGCAATATCGGGATTTATCCCTGCCTGGCATGCCGCTTTTATCTCAAACATACCATATTCCCATTTTAATTTTTTTAAATATATATATACTCCCGGATGTGCTTTCTCAAATTCCTTTATCTTTTTTTCAATCCATCCGAATCTGCTGTTGTTTTCCGATTCCCATCGTGGAAAATCCCATAAGGTTATCACAATCTCTTGTTTTTTATCTTCCTTTTGTTTTAGCAAATCATTGCTGTTAACATTTCCCCCACAACTTACTAAAATAGAAAAGATAAAAATAATTATTAGGAAAAGAGAAATTTTTTTCACTATCAATCTATTAAAAAATAGGGTAAAAGGTCCTTTCATAATATTACCTCCCAAAAGTAAGACCTTCCACCCTATTTATTATATTAATGAAATTATGTTTATATGATTAAATTTTTTAGCAGTCTACGGTTTCCGTTAATTTTCTGAAATCTTCAATCAATTTCATTGTTATTTTCCCCGGTACTCCATCCCCGATAATTTTTCCATCCACCTTAACGATGGGCATAACCTCTGTCATAGTTCCCGTCAGGAAAACCTCATCTGCTGCAAAGAGCTTTTCCTTCGAAAAGGGCTCTTCCCGCAGTTCAAAATTATTATTCTTTATAAGCTCCAGAACCGCAAAGCGGGTAATACCGTGTAGAATCAGATTATTTGCGGGATGTGTGAATATTGTTCCGTCCTTTACTATAAATACATTGCTGCTGGAGGCTTCGGTAATAATATCTCCTCTATGGAAAATAGCCTCATATGCACCCGCACGCTTAGCTTTTTCCTTCGCAATGCAGTTGGCTAGTAATTGTACTGTTTTAATATTACATCTAGTCCATCTTTCATCTGGAACGGTAATGGCCTCAACACCATTTTCGTAAAATTCCTGAGGCTGAGGTTTAGCTTCCCTTACTATTATCAGCCAGGTACATTTTACATTGGAAGGAAAAGCATGCTGTCTCGGTGCCGTTCCCCTTGTTACCTGCACATATACCGATGCATCCTTAAATCCGCTTTCTTTTACCGCTTTTTTTATCGTTTCCAACAGAGTATCCGGTCCGAAATCCAATTCAAGATAAATCTGTTCAGCCCCTTTTTTAAGTCTTTCCATGTGTTTTCCTAAGTAAAAAAACTTTCCATCGTACACCCTGATAACCTCATAAAGACCATCGCCAAAAAGGAATCCCCTGTCTTCCACATGTATTTTGGCATTTTCGTAATCTACTTTTTCACCGTTTAAGTAAATTAAAGTATCCATAAATTATGCCTCCTTAATTTTATTATAATTTTCTTTATACCGCAGGCAATTTATTACCCGCGGCTAATATACCTAATTAATATTCCTGATACTTTTTAATAAAAGAAAAATCCCTGCCTTTATCTTTTAAATAATCGATTAACCTCAGGTAACTCACATTGAGTATATTTTCCTCTTTAATCCCAGCTACCTCCACAATCTTTAAGGCCTTTTCAAAGTTCCCCACGTCAAAACATATATGTGCATCGCTTCCTATCGCAATTCTTGCTCCTACTTCCCTTGCTTTCTTTGCTATTTGCAAGCAATTTTCTTCGCTACCCCTTCTGCTGACGGTAAAAGAGCTGTTATTTATTTCTATGGCTACATCGTACTTTGCAGCGGCTTCTACAAATTTTTCTATATCTATCTGGAACTCCGGATTCCCCGGATGAACGATAATATCTACATAGGGATTTTTAATTGCATTAATAATAGCTCTGGTATTTTCTTCTAAAGTACCTCCCGGGTAACAAAAAGTATGAAATCCTGCAAGAACTATATCCAGTTCTTTTAAATATCTTTCCGGCAAATCCAGTCTTCCATCACAATCTAAAATATTAGCTTCAACTCCCCTCAGGATAATTACCCCTTCAATCACTCTTGGAAGCACCTTTAAATTCCCAAAATGATATATATGGGGGCCTCCCGGGAGAGAGGGGCCGTGGTCGGTAATGGCTATCAATTTTAAACCCCTCTCCTTAGCAGCTTTTGCATTTTCTAATATTGTGCTGTACGCATGACCGCTGGCTACCGTATGACAATGGGTATCAGCTTCCAATTTCAATTTTTTCACTCCTTTTAACCCATCCGCTGTTTTAAAGTGTTTATAAAATTAATCTCAGAAGGATCTTTTTCATTTAATAGAGCGAGATAATAACTTACAAAATCCCCAAGCATTATATGGTAAAAAATCCTTTCTAAAGTATTTTCTCCCCGGGGCCATATCTCTTCAATACATGTGATTTTGTCCTGGATTAGATCCCTTGTAATTTTAATTCTTTTATCAATTCTTTCATGTTCTTCAGGCATTCGCAAAATAACTGCAACAAAATTTTTCAGCAAATTCCCTTCGGCTTCATATCCCATTATTTCATTATGATTGAGCTCCGGAAAAACATTGTAGAATGCTGGATGTTTGGAATTCTCGTTTAACTGCCCTTTCCACCTCATAGCTACAGCCTCGGTTATTCCCTGGGATCCGTAAATCAAAGGTATTTTCCCGTATATCCTCCCGGCTAACATCTTTGCCTTGTTTTGTCCCCCTGGAACCTCTTTTGCAAAATCTTCTCTAAGCTTTTTCAAAAACTTTTGCAGAGATTGTATTCTTTCAACGACATCTAAAAAAGAATTTATTTTAGCTAATATTAAATATATGGGAACGAAAGAATATCCTATCGCCGCTCTTGGAGGAAGCCCGGAGGGTATGATAAGTACAGGCACTTTATCTTTCAAAGCTTTTTCTTTAAGCTTCCCCCCCGTGGTAATTGCTATCATAGACGCCTGCCGGTTTTTCGCATCTTCATAACAGCTCAGGGTTTCTTCAGTGTTTCCCGAGTAACTTGATGCTATCACAAGGGATTCATTGTTAACAAACCCCGGAAGTTTATAACCCCTATTTACGAGGACCGGAACTTTTAATTCGAATTCCAGAATCGATTTCGCAAGTTCTCCACCAATAGCAGAACCACCCATGCCCGCGATCACTACATGTTTTATGTTTTTCATTGAAATACCGTTTAAAAATTTATAGGATATATCAAAAGCTTCTTCAATTTGTTCAGGTAATCCGTAAATTAGACTGTACATTTTATAAATATCGTATTTATCTGCTAATAATTCATAATCCTGCATAAACCCTCCCCTTTCCTACGTGTTTTTACTGTTAATTTCATCAAATAATTTTTGCGAAAAATTCAGCGCTGCATTATATCCCATTGTTTTCAAACGATGGTCCATAGCCGCTACCTCGATAATCGATGCCAAATTTCTTCCGGGTCTTATCGGTATGATTTTTTTAGAGATATTAGATTCCAATATAGTCATTTTTTTATCTTCAATTCCCAGCCTATCATCATCGCTGTATTTTTCCCATTCCACCAGTTCTATTACCAGGTCAATGCGAATGTCATCTCTTACGGCTCCGGCTCCGAAAATGGTTTTTACGTCAATTATTCCCAAACCCCTCACCTCAATAAAATACTTCAAAATTTCCGGAGCCATCCCCACAAGTACATTTTTTGCAACCTGTTTTATTTCAACCACATCATCCGCAATCAGTCTATGTCCTCTTTTTAAAAGCTCAACTGCCGTCTCGCTCTTACCGATGCCGCTTTCGCCAATTAATAAAACCCCAATGCCGTAGACATCCATCAACACCCCGTGCACTGTGGTTCTCGGAGCAAGTTCGCTTTCCAGATAATCGGTCAATTTACTTATTAAACTTGTCGTTGCACTGAGGGACCTTAGCAGAATTCTGCCTTTCTTTTCAGCTATTTTTAATAGTTCCGAAGGAATGCCAAGCCCTCTGGTAATTATTATACACGGTATGGGATAAGATAAAAGTTTTTCCAGCCTCTCGTTCCTTATTTCTTTTTCCAGACCATTCAAAAACTTAATCTCGGTCATTCCCAGTACCTGTATTCGTTCAAAGGGAAAATAATCAAAAAAACCAGCAAGTTCTACCCCTGGTCTGTACAAATCTGAGGTATTTATTACAATATCGTAATCATATCCAGTAATAATTTCCAGCCCGAATTTTTCAATAATCTTTTTTAAATTTACACCTTTTATTTTTTCCATATATATTCACCTTTAAATTCATTTCTACAAAAAAAACTAAATTCCTTTAAGCAAAGTAATTTTTTATAAAATAATGGGAAAAATATTAAAAAATTAAGGAGGGTCGATATGCCTGAAATAAGGTGTAACGTCGCATCTTGCAGATACAATCGAGATAACGTTTGCCATGCAGAAAGTGTTTTAGTAAACGCAATAAGGCCTGGTTGCAGTTCAAAAGAAGGTACTTACTGTGATGCCTTTGAACACAGAAATTCTTATAAAGAAAAAGATTCCCAGTCCAATTCAAAATTTATGTCCTTATGGGATTGATAAAGGAGGTAAAAACTCCTTTTTTTATTTCAATTTATTTGCTATGGTTTATAATATAGAGTAGAAATTTATATCTGGAAGGTGATTCAATGCTGTATAAAAAAAGAAAGAAATTTTTATTAATAATATTTTTCCTATTTCTATTATTTTTATTGACATCCTGTACCAATGAAAGTGCGGAAAACCCTGAAAAAAAAGCCCAGGATAAGGAATTTTCAGGTGGATATCTTTATATTACATTTTTAGACGTGGGACAGGCAGACTGCATATTTGTAATGTTACCCGATGGTAAAACCGCTATGATCGACGCAGGTAACAATGACGATGAAACCAAGATAATCAACTTTTTAAAAAAAATGAATATTAAAAAGATCGATTATCTATTTGGTACCCATCCCCATGAAGACCACATCGGTTCTATGGATAGCGTTATTAACAACTTTGATATAGGCAAGATTTACATGCCATATGTTACAACCACCACTAAAACCTTTAAAGATGTATTAGAGGCTGTAAAGAAAAAAAGCCTAAAAATTACTTCCGCAAAAGGGGGAATGGAAATTACGCCTTCACAGGATGTAAAAATAGAAGTTTTAGCACCCAACAGCAAAAATTATGAAGATTTAAATAATTATAGTATTGTATTGAAAATAATCTATAAAAATACATCCTTTTTGCTCACCGGGGACGCAGAGTACATATCGGAAAAAGAAATGATAAATAATAATTATGATCTCAAAGCCGATGTTTTAAAAGTTGCCCACCATGGCTCCAGTTCGGGCACTTCCATTGAGTTTTTAAAGGCTGTCTCTCCCAAATACGCCGTAATAAGTTACGGAAAGGGAAATGATTACGGACATCCCCATAAAGAAACCATAGATAAGCTCAATAAAATGAAGATTAAAATATTGTCTACTGCCGAAAACGGTGATATTACTTTCAAAAGCAATGGCGAAATCCTGCAACTTATTAAAAAGTAAAATAAATTTAAAAAAGAGGTGGCATTATTATGTCAAAAAAGGGTGTTATAGACCGGTTTGAAGGCGGGTATGCCGTAGTAGAATTATTCGATAAAAGTATAATAAATATTGAAAGGATTCTCCTTCCTCATGAAGCTAAGGAAGGAGATGTTATTGATATCGAAACCTATAATATAGACAAAGAGGAAACTGAAAAAATAAAAGTAGAAGTTAATAAAATAGCAAGGTATCTATTTGAAGAGTAAAAAATAAAGTATATTAAGCCTTCCCGGCAGGAAGGCTTAATATACTTTTTCTCCTAATTTTACGTTCCTCTCGGTTGTCAGCAAGACTACGTTTCCCTCTTCATCATTAACACCCAGGACAAGCACCTCAGAAATAAAATCAGCAATTTTCTTGGGAGGAAAATTAACCACTGCAATTACAAGTTTGCCGGGTAATTCTTCTTTTTTATATAATTTTGTAATCTGAGCGCTGGATTTTTTAACTCCAATTTCAGATCCAAAATCGATGGTAAGTTTATATGCCGGTTTTTTGGCTTTAGGAAAATCCTCCACTTCTATTATCCTTCCCACCCTCATTTCTACTTTTTCAAAATCGCTATAGGAAATAATGCCCTGCATCTTTACCACCACTATTTCAGGTTTTCCGGGTTCAGGCCCTTCAGTTCTTCCAGCACGAATAAACCGTCTTTTCTCACCAAAACATCATCAAAATAAATCTCGCCGCCACCGTATTCCGGTCTTTGTATTAAAACAATATCCCAGTGAATGGCAGATTTGTTGCCATTGCCGCAATCTTCGTAAGAATTACCCGGCGTAAAATGAATACTCCCAGCTATTTTTTCATCAAAAAGGGTATCCTTCATTGGTTTTAATATATAGGGATTTACACCTATAGCAAACTCCCCTATGTACCTGGCTCCTTCATCGGTATCCAGGATCTTATTTATTCTTTCGGTATCGTTAGCGATAGCCTTTACAATTTTCCCATTTTTGAACTCAAATTTTATATTTTCAAAGGTAAAACCCTGATACAATGCGGGGGTATTATAGGTAATATATCCATTTACCGAATCGATCACCGGTGCGGTAAAGATTTCGCCATCGGGAATGTTCTTTTTTCCATCGCATTTTTCAATTCCGATACCCTTTATTGAAAAGGTAAGATCCGTACCCGGACCCACGATCCTTACCCTGTCGGTTCTGCTCATAAGGTCTACCAAAGGGTCCATTGCTTTAGACATCTTCTCATAGTCAAGACAACAAACATCAAAATAAAAATCCTCAAAAGCCTCGGTGCTCATATCAGCAAGCTGAGCCATTGAAGGATTTGGATACCTCAAAACCACCCATTTTGTTTTCGGGACTCTTATATCCATATGAACCGGTTTTGAATAAAGTTTCATATAAAGAGTCTTTTTTTCCTGAGGTACATCGGAAAGCTCCGCCACATTATCGCCACCCCTTATTCCGATGTAAGCATGCATATCCTTCATTTTCTCGGAATCATATTTTGCCATCAATTTTAAAGTATCTTCATCCACGTTCATAAGTAATTCCCTGGCTATCTCCTGCATTGAAATGTTAACAAAGGGGTGGGCACCTTTTTCATAAGCAAATTTAATTAACTCCTTTACAAGAGGGCTTTCCCCAGGCCCCGCTTCTATTAAGATGTTTTCTCCATTTTTTAGTTCCACAGAATAATCAATCAATAGTTTTGCAAGTTTTTTAATTCTTGGGTCCTTCATATTTAAAACCTCCTTGTATTTTTATATACCTTCAAAATCAAAATCGGGAACAAATTCTTCCGAATTCGCGCCTTCTCCCTGAATAAAGCCGTTTTCAAGACCCACTTCAAAAAAGTATTCAACTGCTTCATCGTATTCTTTTTTTGTGAGTGGCCTGTTTATTTCCGGATATTCCTCCGTTCTGTAATAGGGCATGTACTGACTCATTAAGCTTACGTAAACACCCGCTGGCAGGTTTTCGCTAATCCATTTTAATATTTTCTTCGTATCATTTACATAACCCGGTAACACCAGATGTCTTATTATCACACCCCTCTTTATTATTCCCTTTTCATCAAACTCAGGCTCTCCCACCTGTCTAACCATTTCCAGGATGGCTTTCGAAGCGTATTCAAAGTAATTCCTTGCTTTTGAATATTTGTATGCAATTTCATCATCGTAATATTTTAGATCGGGAAGATATACATCGATTAAACCTTCCATCTTACTTAATATCTCAACGTTCTCATAAGCGTTGGAATTCCATACAATAGGAACCTTTAGCCCTCTTTCTTTGGCTAAATTTATTGCCTCAGCAATCTGGGGTGTATAAATAGTAGGAGTTACAAGATTTATGTTATGAACTCCCCGCTCTTGAAGCCTCAGGAATATTTCTGCCAGAGCTTTCAAATCCCTAGGTTTACCAACCATTTCCTGACTGATTTCGTAATTCTGGCAAAATATGCATTTTAAATTGCATCCAGAAAAAAATACCGTTCCCGACCCTTTGGTACCGCTTATACAAGGTTCTTCCCAGGGATGGGGGAATGCCTTTGAAACAATGCAGTCAAATCCTGCCCGGCAAAATCCGAGTTCTCCGTTAATCCTGTTAACTTTACATCTCATAGGACATACTTCGCAGGATTTTAACAGTTCTAAAAAATCCAAGGTATTTCTCTCCTTCTTTAGACTGATTATAATCTATAATTAATATTCCTTTATAGCTTTAACTTTATTTGCACCTGTCCTTCCTTGCAGCCTTTTAAATTTAAAAGCATAGATCTTATCACCGAATAAAATAGATCTTCCACAAAGGGTACCAGCGGTATATCTTTATTATCCACCAGGATTTTTATCTTCCCTTCCCCTTCTCGCTTGCAGAAATTTCTGTCGGCTTTTCCGCTAATTATTTTTTCTGCCATTTTGTTGCAATCTTCTCCGCATTTTCCACATCCTCCTCCAAAAAGGGCAGGAAGTTTTTCAAATACCCTTTCTACTATCAAATCGGTAATATTTCTTATTTCTTCTAAGCTAAGCACGGGTATATTTCCCATAAATTTTTTTTCGGTTTTTATTGTTACGGCTGCAATAGTTTTAGAAGACAGTTCCACCTTTTTTATTTCTTCATTAAAACAAACTATCTCGGGAAAAGCCCCTTGTAAATTCTCAAGAATCAGGTAATCACAGTTATAGTAATTCATAACATCTTCCAGGTTCGATTCTTTAAAAATAAGCTCTACCCTGCCATCTTTAAAATATCCGACCATCTTGAATTTTTCAAACTGGCCCTTTAAGCTCTTGTCTTCTTTTAATAAGCCTACAGAATATCCCCTGCTTGCGAGCTCATTTCCTATTTTATTTATAAAGTCTTCCCTTTCAATTTCTTTTTCCACATTTTGAAATCTAATAGAAAAAACCTTCATACCATTCCCTACTTTCTCAATGTAGCTATCAATCTTTTGGGATTTAACAGGAGATTTAGAGCATCCTCGGGAGAAAACACGACAATCTGAGCATTAATAATAGATTCCCTGTATGCCCCTTCCCTCCCTATTACTGCAATACTTAGTCTTGCAGTTTTTATCATTTTAACATCATTTTTCCCGTTTCCAATACATGCGACGAACTCTGCTCCCAGCTTTTCAACAAAATTCTTTTTATCTTCTCCTCCATCTATGGGATCAACTTTGTAAAATTTAACAGGAATATCCTTTAATTCTTCAGAAGCTGTCCCATATGTATCGGCTGTAAGTATAAAAACCTCCATTTTTTCCGAAAGCTTTTTTACCAATTCTTTTACCTTTTTCGAGCATTTTCCGTCCTCTGCCAGGGTGCCATTGTAGTCAAGAACCAAATACTTTAAATTTAAAGTGGTTTCTCCAGGAATTTCAACTTCCAGCATAATTTACCTCCTATGGGAAGACTAACATTAAATTATTCTCCATAAACCGAAAAATTCCTCTAAAATCCACCTTTCATCGCTTAATTTATTGCCTTTTTTAAAATTTTATTCCCAATTAAATAAAAAACAATATTTTTTAAAAGCTAAAAAAAACGATTCCTGAAAAAATCAGGAACCGTAAATCTTAAATATTTTTATTTTACTATCTCTAATCCCTTTTTAAAAGCCTTCTCATTAATTTCATACATTGCTTTCCGGTGCTCCGGAAGAAAATAATCTATAGATTTTAACACCGTGTCTGGTTTTACAATTCCGGTCTTACCTACCACCACTCCCAGAGCTACCATATTAGCCGCCTTTATATTTCCTATCTCATCAGCAATTTTTATTGCGTTTATTTTTATCATTTCTACCCCGTCTTTTTCCAGAGCTTTATCTATTAAATCCATATTCAGTACCGCAAGGCCACCCTTTTTTACAAAAGGCATGAATTTTTCCATGGAAGGCTTGTTCATGGCTACCAAAACATCCGGCGAAGATATAATGGGAGAAGGTATCCTCCTGTCGGAGATAACTACCATGCAGTTCGCAGTGCCACCGCGCATTTCGGGGCCATAGGAAGGAATCCAGGAAACCTCTTTCCCCTCCACCATTGCACTGTGGGCTAATATTTCTCCCATCAACATAATACCCTGCCCGCCAAACCCGGCCATAATTACTTCAAGTTTCATTACCGCCCCTCCTCCCAATCCTTATATATTCCAGGAGGAAAAACTTTTGTCATTTCGTTTTTTACCCAAAAAATAGCATTAGATGGAGACATGCCCCAGTTTGTAGGACAGGGGGAAAGGATTTCTACAAGAGAAAAGCCCTTTTTATTGATCTGAGTTTCAAAAGCCTTTTTAATATAGCTTTTTGCCCGTAAAATATTTTTTACATCGGTAACCTGAGCTCTTGCTAAATAGGAAGCACCATCAAGAGTTGATAGCATTTCGCAAACTCTTATCGGATATCCCGCGCTTTGTGCATTCCTTCCGTACGGTGAAGTCTCGGTTTTTTGTCCTAATAAAGTGGTAGGTGCCATCTGGCCTCCCGTCATACCGTAAATAGCATTATTTACAAATATTACTGTGATGTTTTCTCCCCTTGCGGCTGCATGGATAATCTCCGCTGTTCCAATGGCTGCCAGGTCCCCATCCCCTTGATAGGCAAAAACTATATTTTCCGGCAGAACTCTTTTTATTCCGGTAGCTACCGCCGGTGCTCTACCGTGTGCAGCCTGCTGCATGTCACAATTAAAATAGTTGTAGGCCAATACGGAGCAACCTACCGGAGCTACTCCAATGGTTTTTTCTCTGATATTCAGCTCATCCATAACCTCAGCCACTAATCTATGAATAACCCCATGACCGCATCCCGGGCAGTAATGGGTTTTTGTTTCCTGGAGTGATTTTGGCCTTTCAAATACCAGTTTCATCAGGCCACCCCCTCATTTTTTCGATTTCTTTAAGGATTTCTTCTGCGGTAAATACCATTCCACCGGGTCTTCCGTAAAAATATACGGGTGCCCTTCCATTTACCGAAAGCTTAACATCATCTACCATTTGTCCGAGAGAAAGTTCAACGGTTAGAAAAGCTTTTGCCCTCGATATAACCTCTTCAAATGCCTTTGCGGGATAAGGCCATAAGGTTATCGGCCTGATAAGTCCAACTTTAATTCCCCTTTCTCTGGCCATTTCAATTGCTGAAAGAGCTATCCTCGCAGCTATCCCGTAGGCCACTACAAAATAATCTGCATCATCGCAGTTTATCATCTCATACCTTACTTCTTTTTCTTCAATTTCCTTATATTTTCTATATAACTTCCAGTTATGTTCCTCTAATTTTACCGGATCAAGATACAGGGAATTTATAACATTCTGTTTTCTATTCTTCATTCCCGTGGTCGCCCAATCTTTTGGAGGAAGTTCTCTTTTGGGCCTTTCCTTAAACACAACGGGCTCCATCATTTGCCCTAAGATGCCATCTCCCAGTATCATGACAGGGTTTCTGTAAAGGTCTGCCAAATCAAAGGCATCGTACACCAGATCGACAAGTTCCTGGACAGAAGAAGGTGCAAGGACTATCGTTCTGTAATCTCCGTGTCCACCACCTCTCGTAGCCTGATAATAATCCGATTGAGCGGGTTGTATATCCCCCAGCCCCGGTCCTCCTCTCATAATATTTACAATAACACAGGGCAGTTCCGCACCACAGAGATAGGAAATACCTTCCTGCTTCAGACTTATTCCCGGACTTGATGAGGAAGTCATTACCCTTGCTCCAGCTCCAGCAGCTCCGTACACCATGTTAATTGCGGCTACTTCGCTCTCTGCCTGCAGAAAAACTCCTCCTCTTTTTGGCATTTCCCTCGCAAGATACGCAGGCAGCTCACTTTGAGGGGTAATGGGATATCCAAAAAAGCATTGACATCCTGCTCTTATTGCCGCTTCTGCCAGGGCCTCATTACCTTTCATCAGTATTTTTTCCAATTTATTCTCCCTCCTTCTCTTCCTTATAGATTGTAAAAACTATATCAGGACAAACCGTTGCACAAAATCCGCAAGCAATACATCCTTCTTTTGATGCAACCGGATGATAACCTAATATATTCACTTCTTCCTGATCAAGGAAAAGAATTTTCTTAGGACAAACATTCACACAAAGCCCGCAACCTTTACATCTATCTTTATCAATAATAAGCTTATTCAACTCAAAACTTCCTCCTTTCATTTAACTGTATTCTTTCGCCATCTCTTCTCCTCTCAAAACCCTCAAAGCCCCTTCTGCCAAGGCTTTCAATTCATCTTCCCCGGGGAATACCTCTACGGAAGCTATGAAAGATACTCTTTCCTTTATCCAGTTCACCAGCCTTGTATCATAAGCAAGTCCTCCGGTTAAAATTACCGCATCTACTTTTCCGGATAAAGTAACTGCACATGCGCCTATTTCCCTCGCAATTCTATACGCCATAGCTTCATATACTAATTTAGCTTCGGTATTACCATTATCTATCATTGCGCCTATTTCCCTCGCATCATTAGTGCCAAAATACGCAACAAGCCCTCCTTTGCCGGCAATCAACTTCTTCATTTCTTCCCTGCTCATATTTTCGTTAAAAATTAAGTTTACAACATCCATAGCAGGAAGGCTTCCCGCTCTTTCCGGCGAAAAAGGTCCCTCTCCCTCAAGTCCGTTATTTACATCTACAACTTTTCCTTTTTTATGAGCGCCTATGGTAATCCCGCCACCCATATGAGCTACTATTAAATTGAGTTCTTCGTATTTTTTGCCGGTTTTTTTTGCATACCTTTTTGCAACGGCCTTTTGATTCAGCGCATGAAAAATACTTTTTCTTTTTATTCTGGGTACCCCGGTGATTTTTGCTATGGGTTCCATTTCATCAACCACTACCGGGTCTACAATAAACGCAGGGGCATTTATTTTAGAAGCTATTTCGTATGCCAGCACTCCTCCTAAATTAGATGCGTGTTCCCCGAGAACTCCTATTTTTAAATCTTCAATCATTTTTTCATTTACCCGGTAAGTTCCTCCCTCCACGGGTTTTATCAAACCACCCCTGCCCACAACCGCATTTAAATTGTTAATGTTATATTTTCTATTTTCTATTGCCTCCAGTATTATTTTTTTTCTTAATTGATACTGATCAAAAATTGTCCTGAATTCCTTTAAATCTTCAGTAGAATGGGAAATTTTTTCTTCAAATATTATTTCTTCGTCTTTAAACACGGCTATTTTTGTAGAAGTTGATCCGGGATTTATTGCAAGAATTTCAAAAGCCATAAAATCCCTCCGAATATTAACCTTTTTTCTTAAATTTACTCTCGGCAATCATATCCGCAGCCTTTGCAGTAGTAATACCTTTTTCTTTTGCCATGTTAAAAACTTCCTTTAATCTTGTTGGAATGATTTGCAGTTTTTGTTCTACTACTTCCATACTGTAGGGGATTCCTGACACTTCGATAGATACATTGATTACTCCCCCGCCATTTATTACGTAGTCAGGAGCGTATAAAATATCCCTTTCCGATAATTTTTGCGCAAAACTCTCGTCTTTAAGCTGGTTATTCGCAGCGCCAGCTATTATTTTACACTTCAGTCTTTCTACTGTATTTTCATTTATTACCGCCCCAAGAGCGCAGGGTGAAAATACATCGCACTCTACATCATAAATCTCATCAGCGCTTACAACTTTCGCATTGAATTTCTTTTCAGCTTCTTTTACCCGATCCTCATAAATATCCGTTACTATCAGCCGTGCACCTGCTTCATAAAGTAATCCTGCAAGAGACATCCCCACATGCCCTAAACCCTGAACCGCTACCACTACATCTTTTATATCCGATTGTCCAAAAAGCCATTCAGAACATGCTTTAATACCTAAAAATACACCTTTTGCCGTTATAGGGGAAGGGTCTCCGCTTTTACCATCAAGTCCCGCCACATATGACGTTTCCATAGCTACATACTTCATATCTTCCGGGCAGGTACCTACATCTTCTGCAGTAATGTATTTCCCACCCAGAGAATTTACAAATTTGCCGAAGGCCCTGAAAAGTTTTTCGCTTTTTGCCTTCCGGGGATCCCCTATTATTACAGATTTCCCTCCGCCCAGGGGTAATTCCATCATGGCATTTTTATAAGTCATTCCCCGGGACAACCTTAAAACATCTCTTACCGCATCCTCTTCGGTAGCGTAGCTCCACATACGGCATCCACCTAAGGCAGGACCCAGGTTGGTGTTATGAACCGCAATTATAGCTTTTAGCCCTGCTTCTTTATCATTGCAAAAAACCACTTCCTCATGCTCCATCTGATCCAGTACTTTAAAAAGCTCCATTTTAAAATACCTCCCTATAATTTTTTATTTACCCATTAATGCAGCAAGAGAAATAGAATATGCTTTTGATTCATCACTATCGGCTCTTGACGTAAGAACGAGCGGTACCTCTGCCCCCACCACTATGCCGGCTACCTTTGCATTAGCAAAGTAAACAAGGGATTTGTATAAAATATTTCCGCTTATAAGGTCGGGAACCAGTAATATATCCGCATCTCCCCCCACTGTTGAATTAATCCCTTTATGCTCACAGGCTTCCTTTGAGATTGCATTATCCAGCGCTAAAGGGCCATCCACCAATGCTTTCAATTTTTCCCTTTCTGCCATTTTTGATATAACAGCCGCATCTATAGTAGAAGGAATGGATGGATTTACATTTTCCACCGCCGAAAGTAAAGCTACTTTTGGCATTTCTATTCCCAGGATTTTTGTAACCTGTAGCGCGTTTTTCATTATCTGGTATTTTTGACTTAAATCCGGACTTATGTTCATAGCCGCATCCGTTACAAGAATCAATTTTGGGTAATTTTCCACTTCAAATACCGCCACATGGCTTAAAAGTCTTCCTCCCGTCAATGATTTATCGCCTGAAAGGACACCTTTTAAAAAATCTTTGGTCTGAATTAACCCTTTCATGAGGGCCTGCACCTTTTTTTCTTTTGCAAGTTCCACACCTATTAATGAAGCCTTTACAGGATCTTTTTCATCTATGATTTCACCCTCAAAATCAAATTCTATTTGTTCCGATATTTTTTTTATCTCAGATTTATCCCCAATTAAAACCGCATCTACAATTCCTTCTTCTCTGGTTTTTTTCACCGCTTTTAATACATCCTCATCCTCAGCTTTTACAACAGCCATTAATCTTTTCGGTAAATTTTTGGCTTTTAATTTCAATTCATTAAGGGTGTTCAAATAAAATCACCTCCACTAAAAGTATTTTTTTATGCAAACTCCGTACCGCATTCCAAAAAAAAATAAAGGCTCATAAATCGAGCCTTTTCATAGAAATTATATAATTTTCAGTGCAACTTTTTTCACTGAAAGATTTTTTTTGCACGCTAAAATTTGCATTCGCCATTACAACCCGTATTTTTTTATTTTATAAAATAAATTTCTTATGGAAATCCCCAGTATTCTCGCGGCTTCATGTTTATTACCGCCGGTTTTATTAAGGACACTAATTATCGCTTCCTTTTCCGTTTCCTCAATTAAAGATTTTAATGGTAAATTTAAATTTTCACTATTTACTATTCTTAATTTTTCTTCAAAATACCCTCCCACAAAAGAAGGAAGGTGTTTTTTTTCAATAATGGATTCTCCCGTCTTCATATTTATAATTGCCCTGCTTATAACGTTTTCTAATTCTCTTATGTTACCGGGCCAATCGTAATCCATTAAAGATTTTAATGCACTTTTTTCAATACTTTCCACCGCTCTGCCGTATTCCTGATTGTATTTTTTTATAAAATGCTCTACCAGCAATGGTATATCCTCCTTTCTTTCTCTCAAAGGAGGAATGTATATAGGGAATACATTGAGCCGAAAATACAGATCCTTTCTAAACCTTCCCTCCTCCACGGCTCGCTCTAAATTCACATTGGTAGCAGCTATCACCCTTACATTTACAGGCACGGGTTTACTTTCCCCTACCCTTAAAATTTCCTTCTCATTTAAAACCCTTAAAAGCATAGCCTGATGACTTAACCCTATTTCGCTTATTTCATCAAGAAAGATCGTCCCGCCATCCGCCTCTTCAAAAAGACCCTTCCTGCCTCCTTTTTTAGCTCCGGTAAAAGCCCCTTCCGCATATCCAAACAGTTCGCTTCCAAGCAAACTATCCGTTAACGCTGCGCAGTTTACCCTGACAAATTGACTGTGCTTTCTATAGCTGCTGTTATGGATCGCATGGGCGAAAAGTTCCTTTCCCGTACCGCTTTCTCCTCTTAAAAGAATTGTGGCATTTGTAAGAGCTACACTTCTTGCTGCTTCCTTGGCCTCTACTATGACAGGGCTTTCCCCTATTATATCGTCAAAGGTGTACTTTGCCTCAAGGTGCCTTAGCTTTCTTTTTGTTAAATCCAATTCCTCTGTGAGTCTTTTTATTTCCGAAACATCGTGAATAACCGCTACACTTCCCTTTAATTGATCATTTACAATTATCGGAGCAGCATGAACGATAACTTCTTTTTTGTTTGGCCCTACCTTCATAGGTACACCTTTAATTGGCATTCTTGTCTTTAGAACCTTGTAGTGCACGCTTTCTCCTTCAGCAATATCTACCGTCGCCGGTTTTCCGATAATATCTTCTTTTGTCAAACCCACTAAATTAGTATATGCTTTATTTATCAATATACCCTTGCCTTCCGAATCAACTACTGAAATAGCATCTTGAGTGGAGTTAATAATTGCTTCCAGCAGGGTCCTGATTTCTTTCAAATTCGTTAATTCTTCAGCTAAATTCTTTACTTCGCTGATATCTCGAAAAATTGCCACGGCACCCTTTATATCTCCTTTTTCATCGAAGATCGGCATACGGCTGGTAATAATTGTCGTATCCTTTAATTTTTGTATCTGGTTTAATTCCGGATTTTTTGTCCTTAATACTACTGGAAGCCTTGTATTTGGTAATATCTTAACTACATTTTTACCTTCCGCATCTTTTTTTTCTACACCTATTAATTTTGCCGCAGCATTGTTTATCATTATTATATTTTCATTAGTATCCACTACAAGGATTCCTTCATTAATAGCATCAAAAATTGCCCTTAATATTTCAGGTGAGACCATATTTTTCACCCTCTAAAATAAAACTTAAAATCACTTTAATTTGAATGTACTCTTATCCCCAGCAAAATTCCTTTTTTCAGGCTGATCTTTGCTTTTTTTTCAAGAAAAACATTGCTGATGCCGCGGGATGTGCCAAAACCCAAGGTTTCTCCCTTTAAAGGATAATAGAGCCCTTCGGTATAAATATCTTCAGCAAATTCAGTAACGGGAACGAGGGAAAGCAAGTCACCTTTTTCCCCTTCTATTTCTTTCTCATCTTTAATTAAAAATATTTCAAAATCCTCATCCACTACCTTTAATTCTAAACCTTTATTTAAATATTTCACAAGCAGAAAAATGTTTGCCAGGCTGTGATCCGGCCGCGTCCCGATTCCCGCAACTATAATAGCTTTTTTTACTCCTAAACTTAATGCGTATTCCACAGCAAGTTCGGTATCTGTAAAGTCTTTTTCCTTGGGATAATATATAATTTTTGTATTTAATTTTTTTATATATTCAAAAACGTTTTCGGGAATAGAATCCATATCGCCAATTAAAAAATCCGGTTTTAACCCGGCCTTCAAAGCATGAAGGGCTCCACTATCCGCACAAATTACTATATCGTAAAAGCTTTTGTATTTTTTTATGAATTCATAGTCCTTTACATTTCCACCGGCAAAAATAAGGGCATTCATCCCATTATCCTCCCGTTTATTCATTCTTTATAATTAATTTATCATATTTTCTATTATAAAGTTTACATTTTTTCATTTTCTATTGAAAAATTTTAGCTTGTAATATATGTTTGTTAATATTTAATAAAATTTACCAAATATGGTATAATTCTTTTTGGAGGTGAAAAAATTGCACAGATTTAACCCCAACATTTTCAGACAATACGATATTAGAGGTATTGTTGGCGAAGAATTAAACGAAGATGTAGCACAAACCCTTGGGAAAGCTTTCGGAAGTTTTTCAATAAAAAACGGTGAAAAGCTCGTAGTGGTTGGAAGCGATAATCGTTTATCATCTCCTTCTTTAAAAAAGGCGGTTATTAATGGACTCCTTTCCACCGGCTGTGATGTAGTAGATTTAGGAACCGTTGTAACTCCCATATTTTACTTTGCAAGAATTCATTATAAAATTAATCCCGGTATCATGGTAACGGCAAGCCATAACCCTCCACAATTTAACGGTTTTAAGGTTGCTTTCGGTCATGCGACCCTTTATGGTGAAGATATCCAATACATTAGAAAATTAATGGAAGAAGGAAATTTTGAGAAAGGAAACGGCACCCTGAGTTTTATTGACCCCACTGAAGACTATATAAGCGATATTACGAGTAGAATCAAACTTTCAAGACCTTTGAAAGTCGCTATTGACTGCGGTAACGGAACTGCGTCCCATATTGCTGAAAGACTCTTTACAAGACTTGGAGCACAGGTATATCCCCTTTACTGTGATTCCGATCCAAATTTCCCGAATCATTTTCCGGATCCGGTAAAACCCGAAAATATGGAGGATTTAAAGAATTTAGTGCTAAAAGGAAACCTGGATCTGGGAATTGGCTTTGATGGAGATGGAGACAGGATTGGTGTGGTGGACGATAAGGGGCAAATAATCTGGGGAGACATGTTGATGATTCTTTTTTGGAGGGAAATTTTGCCAAAACATCCCGGAGCCACTGCAATAGTTGAAGTTAAATGTTCCCAGGCCCTTGTAGAAGAAATATTAAAAATGGGAGGTAATCCCATCTTTTATAAAACCGGTCACTCCCTTATAAAAGCAAAAATGAAAGAAATCGGTGCAATTTTCACCGGTGAAATGTCCGGACATATGTTTTTTGCGGATGAGTACTACGGTTTTGATGACGCTTTGTATGCTGCAGCGAGATTGTTAAGAATCCTCTCTAATACAGAAAAAAAACTCTCCGAACTATTGAGCGACGTGCCCAAGTACTATTCCACACCGGAAATACGGGTTCATTGCTCGGATGAAGAAAAATTTGATAAAGTTCAGGAGGTAAAAAAATATTTCTCAGGTAGGTACGAAATAATTGATATCGACGGTGCCCGGGTGATTTTTCCCGATGGATGGGGGCTGGTAAGGGCATCCAACACCGGCCCGGAATTAATAGTTAGGTGCGAATCAAAAACCCCTGAAGGACTGGAGAAAATAAAGGAAGAAATAAAAAGTGCTCTTTCCCCTTTAAAGGTTTTTTAAATATTTAAATGCCGCTTTTTATGCGGCATTTTTAATACTAATATCTAAAATTTATATAACCCCAGGTAAGAGGATCCGGGACGGGAAGCTGAATATAGCCATAAGTATTCAAAATGGCTATTAATGAAGTAAAATTTATTTTTCTATGGTGGAAATGACGTGGTAACAAGAAAGAATTTACGCTGCACATTTTCCCCTTCCATTCCAGCCCAAACCAGCAATTAAAACAGCTCAAATTATGTTTTTTCTTGTTTAGCACCATATAAAAATCCAATAATTTATCTTCCATATAAGTACCGGGACAGGTCATGGTCAATTTAAAATCGAAAATCGAAATTCTGTCCTTTCTTTCTCTTACAAAACAATTTTCAGCCATTTTCATTATCCTATCAGTTGCAGGACCTTTTGTAAAATCAAGAATATTGCCATCAAATCTAAAATAGTACATAAAATGCCCACTCCTTATTTATCTCAATTTTAGAGTGGGCATAAAATTCGGGATTTATGCGTTTTATATTAATCTTTCTTCCAAATATTCCTTTACCTTGCTGATTTCTATCCTGTCCTGAAGCATGGTGTCCCTATCCCTTACCGTGACTTTATTATCGTTTAAACTTTCGTAATCCACGGTGATGCAGTAGGGAGTACCTATCTCGTCCTGTCTCCTGTACCTTTTTCCTATACTTCCTGCATTATCGTATTCAGCGGTAAAGACCTTCTTCAGGTCATGGTATATCTTTCTCGCCAGTTCTTCTAAAGGTTCCTTTTTAAATAAGGGCAGTACAGCACATTTTACAGGAGCCATGACCGGACTTAACCCCAGAACCACCCTGGTTTCTCCCTCAACTTCTTCCTCTCTATAAGCATCGCATAGTATAGCAAGCATGGCTCGATCCACACCTAAGGAAGGTTCTATGACATAGGGGATTATATGTTTTTGTTCTTCCTGATCAAAATACGTTAAGGCTTTCCCAGAATATTCCATATGCCTGGACAAATCAAAATCGGTTCTGTTAGCTACGCCCCATAACTCACCCCAGCCGAAGGGGAAATTGTACTCTAAATCCGTGGTAGCCTTTGAATAATGGGATAATTCTTCGGGTGAATGGTCTCTAAGCCTTAAATTTTCTTTTTTGACCCCGAGCGATGTAAAAAATTCCATGGTGAAATTTCTCCAGTAATCAAACCACTCCATATCCTCTCCCGGTTTTACGAAAAATTCCAATTCCATTTGTTCAAATTCCCTTGTTCTAAAAATGAAATTGCCCGGAGTTATTTCATTTCTAAAAGCCTTACCTATCTGGGCAATTCCAAAGGGAAGCTTAACCCTGCAGGTATCCACTATATTCTTAAAATTTACAAATATACCCTGAGCTGTTTCCGGTCTTAAATAAACGATAGAGCTTGAATCTTCGGTAACCCCCTGGTGGGTCTTAAACATGAGGTTAAATACCCTTGCGTCGGTCCAATCTACCGCCCCGCATACCGGACATTTCACCTTGTTGTCATGTACAATTTCAGACAATTCTTTTACACTTTTGCCCTCTACATGAAGCCCTAAGGTCTCTTCAATAAGATGGTCAGCTCTAAACCTGGACTTACAATTTTTACAATCAATCAGAGCATCGTTAAACCCCGCAACATGCCCCGAAGCTTCCCATACTTTGGGATGCATTAAAATAGCGCTGTCAAGTCCAACCACATCGTCCCTTTCATGGACAACTTTTTTCCACCAATACCTTTTTATGTTCTGCTTCAATTCTGCTCCGTAAGGTCCGTAATCCCAGGTATTGGCAAGTCCTCCGTAAATCTCCGAACCCTGATAGACAAAACCTCTCCTTTTACATAAGGATACTATTTTGTTCATCAATTTTTCTCCGGTATCAGCCATACTAAACCCCTTTCCATTAATTTTTGGTATAAAAAATTAAACCCCAAGACCTTAAAAGGCCTAGGGGTCCTTTCCGGACGGTTCCACCCTAGTTGCAGGTTATCACCTGCCACTTTAAAATGAAAAATATATTTTTTACTTAGTTTCTTTAATCACCTCAGCTGCCACATGCCTTTTTTACCGCGAAGCTTCCACCAACCTTCGCTCGCTTTTGGCAGGGAAAAGGCACTTTACTGAGGCCAAAATAAATTTTAGTATATTATAGCATGAAGTAGATTTTTTAGCAATGTTTAACATGTGTATTTTTGTATTTCTAATAATCTAATGTTAATATTTCCTCTATACTACCCTGTTTTATTATTTTCCCGCTTTCTAAAATAATGCCCCTATCGGCAAGAACCGATATTTCCTTCTTTTCATGGCTTACGAAAAAAGCAGTCATTGATGTGGATTTTAATATTTCGGTGAGCTCCATCAACAAATCGCCTTTACCGAATTCGTCTAAATTAGCAAAGGGTTCATCCAAAAAAATTATTTCCGGCTCCAAAGCTAAGGCTCTGGCTATGCTCACCCTTTTAGCCTCACCACCTGATAATAACCTTGCCCATCTTTTTTCTAAATGACTTACTTTTAATTTTTCCATCCAGAACCTGGCCTTTTTTTCCGCAGTTTTTGAATCAACTCCCCTGATTTTTAGCCCTAAAAGAATATTTTCTTTTACAGTAGTATTAAGTAATAAGGGTTCCTGAAAGACCACCGCCATTTTTCTTCTTATTTTTATTATTTCCTTTTGCCTCACTTTCTCTCCATTGTAAAAAATTTCACCTTTATGCGGATTTTGTAAAAAGGTCAACACTCTTATAAGAGTACTTTTCCCTGCGCCATTCGGACCAATACAGGCAAAAACTCTTCCCTGAGGAATTTTTATTTCGTTTATGTTTAAAATTAACTTATCTTTGGATTTTACCTGAATATTATAACCTTCAATTATATTCATCTTTAAGACCTCCGCTGCTGTATAAAAGTAAGCCAAAAAGTGGCCAAATAAGATAAAGTCATTAATATTATACTTAAAGCCAGGGCCGTCTCAAAGTTTCCTTTGCTGGTTTCCATGACAATAGCTGTTGTCAGGACCCGGGTATAGCCTTCAATATTTCCCCCTACCATCATGGAAGCTCCAACCTCCGATATAGCTCCTCCAAACCCGGCTATAATTGCAGCCATTAAAGAATACCGTGCTTCCTTAGCCATAAGGTACATCAACTGCAGCGGTGTCGCTCCGAGAGACATAATTTGCCATTTCAGTTTATGGTCTAATTGCTGGAAGGCAGCAGTGGCAAGGGATAACACTATAGGCGTGGAAATAACAGTTTGCGCTATTATTAATGCAGCAGGAGTGTAAATTAGCCTAAAAATTCCCAGGGGGCCACTTCTCCACAATATTAGGCTAACCCATAACCCTACTACTGTTGGCGGTAGACTCATCCCTAAATTTACAAAACTTATTACTGCCTTTTTCCCAGGAAAATCCTTCAGAGCCAAAAACATAGCGATGGGAAAAGCTACTATTACGCTTATTAATGTGGCAGTTAAAGAAACTTTCAGGGAAAAAAAGGCTATACCGTAGACCTCTTTATTGAAGGAAAATAGCATCATTAATCCCTTTTTTATACCTTCTAAGATTGTATTCATAAAAATTCCCTCTAATTTTTTAATTTAAATCATTTTCTTTTTTACCTGCATCGGGTGTAAATAAAGGCTCACCGAACATATCCTTACCAAATTCCCCTATTATCTTTTGAGTGGAAGAATCAATCATAAATTTTATAAATTTTTCTGCACCATCCACATTTAAAAGCTTTGCCACTCCGGGATTAACACCTTTTATATATTCCGGATTGGGTTGCATAACGTGGTATATATTTAAAAGAGTTTTATCGCCATGTTTCAAAATTACCAGGTCTAACTTTTTCTTTTTTGCTAAATACGTAGCCCTATCGGTTAAAATGTAAGCCTTTTTCTCGGAAGCCACATCCAAACTTGCCCCCATACCCTGCCCGGTGGATTGGTACCAGGAAGCTTTTTCAAAATCAGTTATACCTGCACCTTTCCATATTTCCAATTCCTTTTTATGCGTCCCCGAGTTATCCCCCCTTGACACAAATAAGGCTTTATTCTTTGCAATAGTTTTAAATGCCTCAAATATATCGGTAGTATTTCTTACACCTGAAGGATCTTCCTCAGGTCCAACGAGTATAAAGTCGTTGTGCATAACAAGATGCCGGTTAATTACTGCTTTTTTTTCGACTAATTTTTCTTCTTCCTGGGGAGAATGAACGAGTAACACATCGGCATCACCCCGTTCTCCCATTGCCAGCGCCTGTCCCGAACCTACGGCGATTATCTTTACTTTATAACCCGTTTTTTGTTCAAACAACGGAATCAATTTATCCAAAAGTCCGCTGTCTTGAGTGCTTGTTGTAGTTGCTAGTATTATTTCTTTTTTTGCTTCCTTTTTAAAGCAACCCGTCACAAACAGGGCTAAGGTTAGAATAATTACCGTTAATAAAGGGATATATATTTTTAGAATTTTTTTGTTTTTATAAAGCATGGTAACTCTTCCCTTCCAGAATATTTCTTAGAATTCGTTATGCTTTTCAAAACATAATGACCTCAAAAATAAAATATAACTAATAAATGCAAGAAAATTCAGTTTAAAATTACACCGCGTTTCGTTATTTTATTATATTATTTTCTATCGAAGTATATATTTTTTCCCGTCGCAGAAAGGGGAATCCCTACCACTACTTCGCCCTCTATTAAGCCCATTTTTCTTGCCAAAACACCTATTCTGTACATAATCCTGTTGTCTACGTTTAACAGGCTTGCAGTCTTTACCGCAGATCCCATGGCAATACCGAGGTCCATTAATCTCCATGCACAGATGGGCCCTTTAAACTCCGGACCTTCTATAAATTCAGGAAGTTGCGCACATTCAGAATAACCGCATGCTCCGCAGTTCAATCCTACAGGTTTTGCATCTTTAAGGGAAATTAAAATTACTACTTCAGAGTCTTCAACATTCTTACCATCCCTATCAAAATTCGCTTTACCGGTCGTTTTTCCGTATTCGTGCATTTCCCTTGCCAATTTTTTGACATCTTCACCTTCTATAATTTTTATTTCTACGAAATCCCTTCCTGCAGCCTTTGGTGCCGTTCTGGCAGAAACAGCCATTAGCTGTGCGGCTAATAAAAGGGCATCCTTCATGGAAAATTACCTCCTTTTGTTTTTGATTATATATTTTTTACATTAAAAAAATCTGTCCTTTGTTTTTTAATCTTTTATCCTTCAACCTATCAAGCCTTTTTTTAAACTCTAAAAGTTTCTTATCATCCGGTTGATTAAGCAATCTTTTCTTTAAACTCAAAATATGAAGAGCCCTTTCTACCTCCTTTATAGCTTTATCGTAATTTTTTTCGATGTGCTCAAAGTATTTTGAGAGCTCCTCCAGTGCAATTAGGGTACCAATGTTTTTTTCAGCCATTTCCATCCACATGGACACCGCTTCATCCCACATCTTCAATTTCTTATACAACAAAGAAAGCTTTATGCAGGCCTCTTCTTTAATATTTTCCGACTCTATGGCCTTTTTATAACATTCGATACTTTTTTGAAAATCTCCTTTTTCCTCGTACAATTTCGCTATGCATATGTAATCTTCGCCTCTACACAGATTAGAACCTAAGGGGTTTTTTACCACATCAAAAATTGTATATAACAAGTTTACCATAGAAAGGATATCCTTTTGGTTATGAAAAAAGATGGGTATTAAATCCTCTGCCCTGCTTGTTCTTAAATAATTAAAATAAACTGCTGGAATCATATAACCCGGTATATCGTTTTCTCTTTCCATGTAAAAAAGCTGTCTTTCCAGGTTGCCCAAAGCCACACTTTTTAATCTTTTCTTAAATATTCTTCTCGATACTGTAAGTAAATCCAGATTGCATAGCTCATGAAAAGGAGGATTCATTTTATTTATAACATACCTGGTAATCAACAGGGGCACATCGTATATTTTACCATTAAAAGTAACCACGAATTCAAAACCGGATAGAATTTCCTTTAATCTTAACAGTAATGAAGGTTCTTCCGAATAATCGGGCATAAAAAACTGATTAAGTCTAAAATAATTGTTTTCAAAAAATCCCACACCTATCAAAAACGCATATGTTCCGGAACCTCCTGCAAGCCCGGTGGTTTCAGTATCCAGAAAAGCTATTTTTTCTATTTCTATCTTTTTGCTTAAATTTTTAAAAACAGAATCCAGCTCGTTTATTGGAATTTCCAATACCTCAGAAAGCTTAACCCCCGAATATTCGTATTTATTATCATAAATTACCTCTTTTTCAATGTGTTCGCCGAGAGGGGTTTTTACAATTTTTCCCTCTATCTTTTCTGCAATCCAAAAATATTTGCCTTTTTCAACCTCTTTATCTAATCTATTTTTTGAGCTCCCGATAAAAGTTTTCAATTTTTCTGTTAAATTCAATCTGTTAGCACCCCCTGAACAATTTCAAGGGCACTTTGCTTTGCGTAGTATCCTACATCCTCTACAGGACCGACACAGGAAGGACAACCATCGTCACAGGTGCACTCTAAAATAGCTTGCATTGCCGCCTTCAATAAGACCCTATCTATTTCATAAAGTTTTTCCGCAAAACCTACACCACCTGGATAATTATCAAAAATATAGATAGTTGGTTGCTTAGTAAAAGCCGACTTAATTTCCACCACACCGCGGATGTCCTTAGGATCGCACATTAAATATAAAGGAGCAATATTTACCAGAACATTACATAAACCCAGTAAACCCTGCTGTAGTTTTTCCGGCTCCAATTTTTTGTGTTCAAAGGTGAAGAAAAACGCCGTAGTATGCATTTCTTCCGGCGGTAATTTTATAGGTCCTGCTCCGACATTTTCATGGGTAAAAAGCTTAATCTTTTTAAACATTGTTGCCATTGTAGTAACCAGAACTTCTCCGAAATATTTCTTCGATACGCTATTTATAAAATCCTGCTTTAGAATATCAAGTACCTTTATATTTGTAGATACACTGGCGTCTGTATAATAATCCACATCCACCTTCTTTACAAAAGCCTTTTTTTCTTCATAATCCAATTTTTCTACCTGATACTGCTGCCCATCGTGTATATAAATAGCCTCCTCGTGAATTAGCATGGGAGCGCTTGCCCTATCTACCTCTCCAATCACCCTCGGTGTATAATTTGTAGTATCAATTACCACGAAGTTTTCCATACTGGCACTTCTGAGGCTCACTTCTTCAGCCGGAAAAGCTTCGGACATCCAGTACCACCGTTTATCCACATGCCTTAAAATTCCTTCATCCTCCAAAAATTTTAGATATTCTTCCACATAAACACTGCCAAAATTTTCTCCCTCTTCGAAAGGGAGTTCAAAAGCAGCACATTTTATATGACTTACAAGGATATAAATATTGTCCGGATTAATAAGTCCCGCTTCCGGGGGTGCTTCAAAAAAATAATCGGGATGATTAATAATATACTGATCTAAAGGGTTACTCGAAGCTATTAATATTGAACAAGAAAGAGATGTTTTCCTCCCGGCTCTCCCCATCTGTTGCCATGTGCTTGCTATGGTGCCAGGATAGCCGTTGATAATACTCGAATCAAGGCTTCCAATGTCAATACCCAGCTCTAAGGCATTTGTGCTCACTACACCTTTTATATCTCCTTCTCTCAAGCCCTTTTCAATTTCCCTTCTTTCCTTCGGAAGATATCCTCCTCTATAACCTTTAACAGATGATTTGAAAATCGGGTTTTCCTTCAGGCCTTCCCTAATATAGGTTAAAATAAGCTCCACGGCTAACCGGCTTTTTGCAAATACTATTGTTTTGACATCCTTTTTCAAAAATTCTAATGCTAAATTTTTTGCTTCGATAATGCTGCTTTTCCTAATACCCAACTGTCTGTTTACAACGGGAGGATTATAAAATATTATATTTTTTTCTCCGGTCGGAGCACCACTTTTGTCAATAACAGTAACTTTTTCTTCTATAAGCTTTTCGGCCAGATCACCAGGATTCGAAATTGTAGCAGAACAAAGGATAAATATCGGATTTGACCCGTAAAATTTACATATCCTTTTAAGCCTTCTTATCACATTCGCCGTATGGCTTCCAAAAACTCCCCTATAGGTATGTAATTCATCGATCACCACATATTTCAAGTTTGAAAAAAGTTTTATCCATTTCGTATGATGGGGTAGAATACCCGTATGAAGCATGTCGGGATTTGTAACTACTATATGGCCATCCCTTCTGATTAATACCCTTGCATCCTGAGGAGTATCCCCATCATAGGTAAATGTTTTTATATTTTCACCTACCCCTTCTATTAACTCTAAAAGCTCCGAAACCTGGTCCTGGGATAGGGCTTTCGTGGGAAAAAGGTATAATGCCCTCGAATCATTATTCTTTAAAATTTCATTGATAACGGGAATATTATAGCAAAGAGTTTTTCCCGAAGCTGTAGGAGTGACTACTACAGCATTGTTTCCTTTTAATACTTCATCTATGGCTTTCCTCTGATGTGAATATAAATTTTTTATACCCTTCTCTACAAGGGCACGGATAAGTTTCCCATCAATTTGTTCAGGGAAGGGAAAATATTCTCCCTCCTTAGCCGGTATAACCTTCCAGTAAGTTACATTTTTTACGAAAGATTCTTTCTTTTTTAGATTTTCAAGCAGTGAAGAAAGCTCCATAACTATCCCTTTCTCCGGTTTTTTAATATATTTTAACAAATAATAAAAACACCTACAATAAAAAAATAAAACCCCAACTGGGGTTTATTTAGCAGGAGGCTCAACCAAATTTTCTTACAGGTGATGACGACGCACCGTTGGTAGAACCGGAAGAAGTTCCAAAAAGTGAAATTAGCTTTTTTGTATTTTTGCTCTTGCATCTCGGGCACTCCAATGGCAAATCAGCTTCATTAGCTTTTCTCAGCTCTTCAAATCTATTTCCGCAATCTTTACAGATATATTCAAACATCGGCATAATATAGCCCTCCTTTAATTCAGTTAGATAAACTCATATTATTAATTTTAAGTATACTATATAGTTATTTCGCTGTAAATATTTTTTTCTTTTCCCTTTCCAGTAAATGTATAAATATATTTTAAAAAAGTCCAAAAAATAAATATGAAACTTAAATAAAGGAGGAGAGCAAAGTGGTAAGCAGGCAGCAGTTGCAGAGCGTTGGAAGAAATTGTCCGGGATATGCCCCAATTGAAACGATGACAAACTTAGAAGAAAATGAAGAAAATGTAAGATGTGATACCTGTATTCACTGGGTTAACGGAAGGTGCGATATAGACCTTTTTGACGAGGTATTGGAAAGCCTTGATCAAACTTAGGAGGATTAAAAAATGTCGCTGAAAAAAAAGCTTTTTGCAATGAGAAAAACCTTTGCAAATACAGAAATCGGTGCGAATATATATAAACCTGCAGGTAGACCAAGCCCAAGGGAAGTAAGTTCTCAAAAAAAACAATATAAAATGCATCCCCCAGGCTTCCGGAAGGATGCTAAAATTAAAATGGAAAATAAACAGGACTAACTAATAACTTTCCACACTTATAAATTTACCCATTTTTTCCAAAATATTCACAATGCCGTTTATAACATTTTGTTTTATTGAAAGATTTTTGGGAAAATCCGGATTTTGGTGAGCGGGATTAATTGCGTTACCTATGATAAACGATATATCTGTTGCTTCAATAAGCATAATTGCAAGACGCGTAGCAGCGTCCATTTTTTTATGGTGCAATAATTCATTTAGCTCGATTTCCCCTGAAAAAATATTATTTAATTTTTCAAGGGTTTTTGTTAGCGTAAGCACCCCTTCCGTGACAAGATCAATACCGTCAATATGGGCTATGGGTGGTACATCAGGATCAATAAATTCCAGAGAAGTAATCAGGGGTTTATTTAAATTTTTAGCTACTATTTGAGCGGTTGTTCCACCGCATACTATCTTTTTGCCCGGCTTTTTTATAAAAGAATTAACCACATTTACATCATCTTCAGGATTTAGCGGAGGACCTGCCATAATATTTACCTTTTGAGGAGAAATAATTTTTATTGCCGCGCAGGTAGAATCATCGCCCGCTCTTTCCATGTACAAATTATTTGTGATTGTCACCAGTAACTTAACTATCTCAACAGGTTTTGTGTCATTCTTTATAATTTTTTCTAAATAATTAGCGATGTTCTCCCACTGCCATCCTAAATTCAGTATTCCTCCTACCCCTGCATGAACAATCCCATCACTTACAACTACTATCACATCGTTTTCTTTTAAATAAATGTGAGATTCTTTAATAATTTTACCGTCAATTTCTCTGTGTTTTACGGGAATGTCTAAGACCTTTCCGTTTCGAATAAAAAATACCGGTGGATTATCGTAATTGATAATAGAACATTTCCCATCAGCGGAAATTTCTACTATAGTAAAGGTGGAATAAGCAATCTTCCTAACCCTGCAAACTGGCAAAGTGGCAACAATTGTCTTTACGGTATCCTCTATTAAAGATCCTTCTTTCAGCATGGTAGCAGCTATCTTTGTCGTAAGGGTAGCCAGAATGTTTGCCTTAACACCGCTTCCCAGGCCGTCTGCAAATACAAAAATTGTTTTCAATGGCGATTTAATTACTTCGACTTTATCGCCACAAAGTTCCTCTCCGTATTTGTTAATACTTTCAAAATAGATTTCCGTTCGAAAAGATAAATTATTCATCGGGAAGCTCTTCCTTTAAAATACTTTTTATTCTATTTAAAAGCACTTTTGTTTCTGCTGTGGTTTCCCCAAGGACACTTGCTATCTCCTGTGCCACCCTCATTTGTTTTTCTATAACCTGCTGGGTGGTCTCAATGGTCTTCTTTTTAATCTCTAAATTCCTTTTTCTATCTTCTTCCTGTTTGGTTATATCCGATATAATACCTATTATTAAATCGTGGCCATGCAGAAAATATATACTCTGGAGTGTTACCAGATTGTATTCGGGCAGTTTTACTTTTTTCGCAATTATATTTTCTTTTAATTCGGCAACAAATCTAAAATCATCGTCATTAAAAATATAATCGAGAGGCATCCCTATAATTTCCTTTTTTGTTTTCTTAAACATTTTTTCTGCAGCGGGATTGTACTCCTGAATTTGCAAATTTTTATCTACAACAACAATAGCATTGGGAGTGGATTCGATTATTAGTTCGGAAATGGACTCGGCTCTCGTCCTCATATAAGGAATGCACATATATATTTCTGCCATTCCGTTATATACTGCAATAGCTTTTTCTCTGCAAGAATCATAACCGCAAGTGCCGCAGTTTAATTCATCCCTTTCGCTGTATTTTCCTATCTGCCTCAATATATTCCTTATCTCCTCTTCAGAAGGTATTTTCTTAGAAACCGTAAGGACGGTAAATTCTCGTGTAATTGCTTTCATATCTAATTCTTCATTTTTATTTTCAAATTGAAATTTATCTTTTAATCTCCCGGCATACTCTCTAATTTTTCCCAACTTCATGAATCTATCCTTCTTTTTATCACCTGTTGCGGGACCGCTGCTGCATCCTCCCCTGCAGGCATTAGCTTCTATAAATACATCTTTTAATTTTCCCTTTTTTATTTCTTCAAAAACCTCTCCCAGGTCATCCAAACCATGAACGGTAATTTCTCTCCTCCACCTTTCTTTTATAAAAGGAGAAAATGTCTTCACTGTTTCACCGGGAATGGGATATAAAGCTGCCCCGGTTTTAATCGAAATTTCCTCATTTTCCTCTTCATCGTCATTTTCTGAAAAATAGGTCTCTTCAATTAATTCTTTTAACCCCATTAATTTTTTAAGTTCATCAAAGGTTATTACCGCATCAATAATCTCTTTAAATTCCATAGCCTCCATTTTTTTTGCCAAACAGGGTCCAATAAAAATTACTTTAGAATAACCCCTTACTCTCTTTAAATACATCCCGTGGGCAATCATAGGAGATACTACGGGAACAAGATAATTTATTAATTCGGGATAATATTTTTGCACCAAATAATTGGCCGCCGGACAAGCGGATGATATAATTACCTTCCTGCTTTTGTCATTATAAATATTGGCGTAAGCCTTCGCAATTAAAATTGCACCCTGAGAAGTGGGAAAAATATCTTTAAATCCGAGTTCTTTCAACCTAGACATGAAATTTTCGGGATTGAATGATGAGAAAATCCCGGCAAAAGAAGGTGCAAGGCTTACAGCAACTTTTTCGTTTTTTCCCAGAATGTCGTTTACTTTATCCATATCGCTTTTTACGGTTTTTGCATTTTGGGGACATTTAATCAGGCAGGTTCCGCAGGTAATACATCTTTCCAGAACTATCTCCGCCTGACCTTCTTTTATCCTTATCGCTTTCACAGGACAGTTTCTCACACACTTGTAGCAATTTCTGCACTCTGCACGGGTAAAATTGATAACTTCCAAAATTTATACCTCCAGAAAGTATTTTTTAAAGAATTCTCCCGCATTTTCCCGGGTAACGGAAAAAGGTCCATTTTGGTCTATTTTTACCGATACTGGCTGGGTACAGTTTCCACAACAAAATTCTGCAGTTAGCTTTATTTTATCTTCCAATTTATACTGTTTTATCAGGCTTTCGAATATTTTAATTATATCATAAGCACCCCTCAAGTGACATGAACTCCCCACACAGACACTTAATTTTACCATAAAAACTCCCCTTTTGACATGTGAAATTATTAACAATATTATAAATTAAAAAAAATATATTGTCAATTTTTTCACATATTCATTCGTCGGAAAGGTCTTTCTTGTAAGTAAGCCCTATTTCGCTTCCTATATTTCCAAGTCTTTTCCTGACTTTTTTGACCGTCTCCAAATCGTAACCGATTATATTTGATATTTCTTCATCACTAAGGCCAAGAGCAACGGCATCGAGAAAAAGGTAAAGATCCACACCGTATTCTCTTTTGATTTCATCCTCACTCACACCTATCTTGTTAAAAAATCCATCCTTTTTTTTCTTCATAAAGGTCTCCTTTCAGTGTTTTTTTCATTTTTTAATTCAAAAGTTATTTTCCCATTTTCATCAATCCACACCTTTTCCAGGTCCTTCAGTCTATTTATTCCCCGATTTTTAAGGTCGACAAGAAGTTGTTCTAAGCCTACATTTGCCACTTCCAGATTGTTTTTTACTACTTCTCCATTATTTATTAACACAGTTTTAAAAATACCTTCCGCCGCTGAAAGCCCAAGGTCTTTTGGCGTAACAGGTTGTTTTTCCTTTTTGAGGATTATACTCAGCTTACCGTTGGGCTCTATGGTTGCCTCTTCCACATCGTTAATATTTGAGATATTTTGTTCTCTCAATAATATCATTAAATCCGCCATACTTATCCTTTCTTTTTTAAGATTTTTTATTATTACTTCTCCATCTCTTACCAGAACGGTTGATGTTCCTTGAAGAATGTTCTCAAAAACTCTGTTTTTTGTAATCAAAATCGATATTAAGTAATTTAATAACGACATGATTATCACGGGTATAATTCCAAAACTTAAATGTATTTTTTTATCTTCCAATGGTATTGCTATAGCCGAACCCATTATTATAATTACAATCAAATCAAAGGGAGATAATTGAGCAATGGTTCTTTTCCCCATAAACCTGACTATTATTAAGCTGACGAAAAATAATACTATTGACCTGATGGTAAGAAAGAAAAAGGTCTTTAACAATACTACCCCTCCATAAAATTTTTTTCGTTTTCTTCCACCGTTTTATATAATTTTTGAATATTAGATAGCATTATAAATTCTTCTTGTGCTGTATTCAATGATTCGGCCGATTTTAACAGGTTCTTTTGAATGTCCTTTAACAAAGATATACTTATTAATATTAACCTCTTTCTAATCGTTTTCAATAAATCTTTTGTTTCTCTTTCGGTGTTATTTCCTTCTCTCAAGTAGCTTAATAAAAAACAAACCTCATCCAGCAATTTTTGTAGCTTTATATATGAAGAAGATTGTACCAGCGAATCGTGCAAACGAGAGCTAATATCCGCATCAATATATTTAATTTCTTCTTCAAGGTTTTGTATATTTGTTTGTAATTGTAATATTTTGCCTGCCTTTTGAAGTTTGCTACCCAAAAAGTATCCCTCCTGTCTTTTAATTATTTTTAATTTATTAACTTTATTTTATTCAAAATGACCTCCTTGGAACTCATTTAATTTTTTGTTATACTAAATTTATGCCAACATCTTTTTTATTGAGGTGCAACATGAGGGCAAAAATCATTTTACTTTTTATCCTATTTTTCTTTTCCTTCAACAATACAGTCTTTCCTCAAACAATCAAAAATCCGCCGGATATAGTTGGGGAAGCCGGTATATTAATTGAAGCAAAAACGGGTAAGATACTATATGAAAAGAATGCCAATATTCCCCTTGAACCCGCAAGTACAACGAAAATAATGACGGCTATAATAGCAATAGAAAGAGGGGATTTAAACGATAAAGTCACAACAAGCGAAAGAGCTTTTAAATCTGACGGCTCAAGGATATACCTTGAAATAGGTGAAACTCTTACCCTTGAACAAATGCTTTACGGTTTGATGCTTAGTTCTGCCAACGATGCTGCCGTAGCTATAGCAGAACATATTTCCGGCAGTGTGGAACAATTTGCAGAACTTATGAATGCAAAAGCAAAGGAAATAGGTGCAAAAAATACGAACTTTGTAAACCCCAGCGGTCTCCCCGATAAAAACCATTATACTACTGCCTACGATTTAGCTTTAATATCGCGTTATGCATTAAATAATCCTACCTTTTGTAAAATAGTAAAAACAAAGACCTTTAATATACCCTGGCAGGGAAAAGAATACGATAGGACATTGATAAATCACAATAAACTTTTGTGGAGATATGAAGGTGCTGATGGGGTAAAAACGGGCTACACCGTTTCCGCAGGTCAAACCATAGTCGCTTCCGCTACGCGAAACGGAATGCAACTTTTAGCAGTAGTTTTAAAATCCCAGGGAAAAAATATTTATACCGATGCAATCTCATTACTGGATTATGGTTTTAATAATTTCAAACGCGAAGATTTAGTTAAAAATGGTGAGGAGATTACTTATATAGATGTAAAATACGGTAATCCCGTTGCCTTAATTGCTTTTCAAGATTTCAGTTTTGTATCGGAAAAAGATAATAATTTGCCAATCACTAAAAAAATAGATATTCCTAAAACAATAAAAGCTCCCTTAGCTAAGGGAGCAGTAATAGGAAAAATAGATTTTTATCAAGGAGAAAATTTTATAGGAAGCGTAAACTTGATTTCAAAGGACGAAGTTAAAAGAAAAATATATACTTATTTCTGGTTTAGAGCTTTACTTTTTCTCCTTTTATTGTACATACCTTTCAGGATAAAAGTAGCAATAAAAAGGTATAAAAGATATAAAAAAAATAAAATTAATGTAAGTTATTTAAAATAAAAGCCACCTGCTTTTTTGCAGATGGCGTTTATTTTTTGCGTATAATTTATTATTTAGCTTTTTCATTCCTTTAATAAATAAACGGTTACCCATCTTCTCCCGAATCTTTGGGCGATAGCTTCACTTTCGACAAATATATCTATCCTTTCTCCCTTAATTGCGCCTCCCGTATCCTCAGCCCGTGCAAATCCATATCCTTCCACATACAACTTGCTACCCAAGGGAATTACCTCGGGATCTACTGCTACTACACCGACCCGCGGCTTTGTCCCCATTCTGGTTAAATTACCGGTATAGGTATAGGCGGTAGCCAGCATACGGTATTTTGCAGTGTAAGCAAATTCTACTCCTCCACGGGATGCTACCATTAAGCCTCCTCTTACTATTATTTGCGGCTTTGCAGGCTTCGTTATTACTTTCCGAGTACTTTTGTCAACCACCTTACCGTTTTCATAAACTATTGTAGTAATAATTTTTTCTTCACCATCTTCTCCCTGCTGAATAATGTTTTGTTTGCCAAAATGCAGGTTGTAATCTACCCTGGTAATGGTTTTAAAGGGTATTTTCCTTACCTCTTCAATAACTTTCTCATCTACTCTTGTGATTTTGATTTCTGTAGAATTATTTATTACTTCATCTTTTCGGGGCACTACTTTGTCTTTTTCTTGCAAATTTAAGCCAGCTTTTTTTATTATATTTTCCACGCTGTCTGCTAAGGTATTCACCGTTATTTCTTTGCCACCGTCGATAATTTTCACCGGAAAAGCTCTATAAATAATAATCTTGTCTTTTTCTTTTAATTTTTGGGAGGGCTCCGGTAAAACTTTGTCATCCCTGGAAAGAATTATATTTTTCTCTTTTAAAAGCTCTCCCACAGTGGTGGAAAAAGTTTTAACTTTCATTTCTCTACCGTTATCAACTATGGTAACCGATTTTTCCAAATATGTATAGCCCAAAGCCGCAGAAAAAACAAAAAAAGCAATTAAAAAGGAGGCAATACTATTTTTGAAGAATTTTAATTTCAATTACACTCCTCCTTACATTTTTTTTAAGTTATAAAAATATGATGGCAAGCGGCAATAAAAGGGCTCAACTTTATACATTCTATAAAAATTATCAAATTCCTTCTTTTTTAATACATTTTTTTGATAAATTTCTGAATGCCATTTATTATATATAGTATGCTACAAATTCTAAAAAAAATACGGCAAAAATAAATCGGGGCGTTTTTAGCCCCGTTTATGCATTTTCTTTCTTTATCCTCATTAAAGCCTTTTTCATGCGGTTATACCCTTCCGTCAAATCTTCTTTTGTTACCGTGAGAATCGGCCTGAACCTTACTCCCTTTACACCCGTCGCCAATACCAGCATCCGCTCTTCAAAGCAATATTTCAAAAATTTACCCCTAAGTTCCTGATCGGGAAAATCAAAGGCCGCCA